>NZ_JAPWAL010000003.1:0-173389 GCF_041432905.1 Rothia sp. 27098_8_161
TCGGTTGATCCCGCCATTGACTTCACCCGCCTGCTGGCTGGGCTTATGGCTGATCTCTAAGCGCAGACCTCTACGGATTACTAATCTGTGGGTTCACGTAGTTTCAATGCTTGAGTGCGTCTTCTCAAAGAACCGCTGTGTTCTCAGTGCTCTGCTCTATGGGAGCGCACTTGCGCATATCCGTCACCATTGACACGAGATGGCGGGAATAGTGTGCAGCCCATACACGTTATAGTGGCAGTAATAGGAATAAGCCCGTCATCGAGGGCCACGCTGGGAACGAGCCCAGCTTCAACATCATCAACGAGAGGACCACATGAGCATCGAGAACGTAGAACGCATTGACGGCGTAGCACAGTACGACCTTATCGTCATCGGCTCCGGATCCGGCAACACCCTTATCGGCCCCGAATGGGACGACAAGAAGGTCGCCCTCATCGACGGCGGTATCTTCGGCGGCACCTGCCTGAACGTTGGCTGCATCCCAACCAAGATGTACGTCTACCCGGCGACCATCGCGCAGAAGACCCACGAGGTCAAGCACCTGGGCATCGACGCACACGTAGACGCCGTGCACTGGGCGCAGATTCGTGACCGTATCTTTGCTTCCCGCATTGACCAGATCTCTGCAGGTGGTCGCGACTGGCGTGCCGGCCTGCCCAACGTCGATTTCTACGACCAGTACGCGCGCTTCGTCGGCTCCCACACTGTCGAGCTGACCGATGGCACCCGCCTGCAGGGCCGCCAGATTGTCGTTGCGGCAGGTTCGCGCGCCGTGCTGCCTCCCGTGCCTGGTATCGACTCCTCTAAGGTCTACACCAACGACCACATCATGCGCATGGATGAGCTGCCTGCCCGCATGGTTGTCATCGGTGGCGGCGTGATTGCGGCGGAATTCTCACACGTTTTCTCCGCATTCGGCACCGAAGTAACCCAGCTGAACCGCTCCTCCCGCCTGCTTCGCGGCATGGACGAAGAGGTCGTGGCACGTTTTGAAGAAGCCGCAAGCAAGCAGTGGAACATTGTCAAGAATGCTGGTCTCTCCGAAATCCGTGAGAATGCCGACGGTAGCGTGACCGTTGTAGCTAAGCACACTACCGAGAATGGTGAAGAACTGCTTGAAATCCCGGCAGACGCTGTGCTTGTGGCAACCGGCCGCCGCCCCAACACCGACACCCTCAACGCGAAGAACTACTTCGACGTGCAGGACGGCGGTCAGCTCAGTGTTGATAAGTACCAGCGCGTGCTCTACAACGGCGTGCCCGTATCCGGCGTCTATGCCCTCGGCGACGTGTCCAGCCGCTACCAGCTCAAGCACGTGGCAAACCACGAGGCACGCGTTGTGCAGCATAACCTCAGCCACCCCGAGGACCTGCGTGCTAGCGACCACCGCTACGTGCCCGGCGCGGTCTTCAGCAACCCGCAGATTGCCGTAGTCGGCATGACCGAAGAGCAGGCGCGCCAGGCGGCTGAGCGTGAAGGCTTTGAGATTACCGTCAAGGTACAGAACTTTGGCGACACCGCTTACGGCTGGGCAATGGAAGACAAGACCGGCCTGTGCAAGCTCATTGCTCGCAAGGACAACGGCGAGCTGCTCGGTGCACACCTGGTCGGTGAAGAGTCCTCCGTGCTCATTCAGCCGCTACTGCAGGCAATGAGCTTCGGCATGGATGCGCGTACTCTCGCACGCGGCCAGTACTGGATTCACCCGGCGCTGACCGAAATCGTTGAGAATGCGCTGCTCGGTCTGGAATTCGACGAGCCCGCAAACTAAGAATCTGCCATCTAACGACGGCTAGATAACGTCCGGAAACCGAGGTCTCTGGCGAACAAACAGAGAGGAGGGGGGTCGTACCTAAGTGGTACGACCCCCCTCCTCTCGTTAATAGTGGCCAGAGCCGGTTATACCTTGTCGCTGTCAGACTTCTGAGGGCTCTGCTCTGCAGTCTTCTTCTCAGCCTGCGCGGGCTTCTCAATGGGAATCTCGGCGGAAGAAACCTCAGCGGAGGAATCCCCAGCCTTCTCGTCATGAGGCTTCTGCATCATTTCGGCGGTCTGCTCACGCAGCTCCTCAAACTTCTCAGCCGCCTGCTCACGCAGCTCGGCAAGACGCTCCGCCTGATGATCCGCGTATTCTTGCAGACGCTCGGCAGCCTGCTCACGCAGCTCAGCGAACTTCTCAGACTGCTCCGCCGCGTACTCCTGCAGACGAGCCAAAGAATCCGACGTACTATCGGAAACCTTGCCGTACATCTCATCCACGTAGGAGGAGAAGTCCTGCAGAATCTTCGCGCGGCGCAGCTTCTGCGAAGGAGTCAGATAGCCGTCCGCCTCGGTCAGGTCGCGGTTCATAATGCGGAACTCGCGAATACCCTCAGCACGGGAAACTAACTGATTCGCCTCGTCCACGAGCTTCTGAACCGCAGCACGAACCGCCGGGTGAACAGCAGCCTCCGGGATGGAGAGCGAACGTGGCAGACCCAGGTGCTCCAACTGCTCGGGCAGGGTATCCGGATCCAGGGTCACCAGAGCCGCAATGAATGGCTTCTCATCGCCTACCAGCATCGCCTGAGAAACCAGGGGAGAGGTACGCAGATGAGTCTCTGCAATACCCGGAATCACGTTCTTACCGCCGGCGGTGACAATGATTTCCTTCTTGCGGCCCACAATCTTCAGGTAGCCGCGCTCATCGAAACGAGCCAGGTCACCGGTACGGAACCAACCATCCTTAGTGAACGCCTGAGCGTCCTCTTCGGGGTTCTTGTAGTAGCTGCTAATCACGCCTACACCACGAACCAGAAGCTCGCCATCCTCAGCAATATAGCCTTCGGAACCGGGGATGAGCGGGCCAATCATGCCAATCTGGTACGGGTTGATACGGCCAGCCGCAATCGGGGCGCAGGTCTCGGTCAGACCGTAACCCTCAACCACCTGAACACCTACCGCGTGGAAGAAGTGCGCCGTGCGCTCGCCGAGGGGGCCACCGCCCGAAACCGCGTAACGTAGCTCGCCGCCCAGAGCCGCACGCAGCTTCGAGTAGACCAGCTTGTCGTATAGAGCGTACTGTGCCGCCAGCTTGACGGGTACGCGGCCTTCAACCTTCGCCTGCGACCAGCGCACCGCAATGTCAGTGGAACGCTCAAAGAGCGACTTATTGAACTTACCGCCCTTAGCCGCCTTCGCCATGGCGCCCTCGTATACCTTCTCAAAGACGCGAGGAACCACCAGCAGCATGGTCGGCTTGAAGCTATCCAAGTCAGCAGCCAGGTTCTTAATATTGGGGGAGTGGCCGATAACCAGGCCAGCGTCCAGCGCCAGTACCTGAATCAGACGTGCCAGAACGTGCGCCAACGGCAAGAAAAGAATAGAGGAGTTGCGGGAATTCGCAATCTCGGGTTCGATCATTTTGGTGTTGACACTTAGGTTTAGGAAGTGGCCGTGAGTCAGTGGGCAACCCTTGGGACGACCGGTCGTGCCGGAGGTATACACAATGGTCGCGAGGTCATCACAACCGGCAGCGGAACGTACCTGCTCCAGTTGCTCCTCGCTCACCTCGGACGCGCGAGCGCTCAAAACGTCAAGATCGCCGTTCTCAATGACCCAGCGGTGCTTGAGTTGGCATGGCTCAGGAGTAGAAGCGGCGTAATCTTCAGCCTCAGCAACACGATTCAGGAGCTTCTCATCCTCAACAAAAATAGCAACAGCCTCAGAATGGGACAGTGCCCACGCCGCCTGGGCGGCAGCGTTCGTTTCATACACCGGCACGGAGACAGCGCCGGCATACCAAATCGCAAAGTCAATGACAGTCCACTCAAAACGGGTACGGCTCATAATACCCACACGGTCACCCGGGCGGATACCAGCGGCAATCATACCCTTAGCCAGGTCGGTCACCATCTGGTGGAACTGTTGGGCTCGAACCGGCTGCCAGTTACCTGGAGACATCTGACGGCGGTACAGCACCGGATTGGAGCTATCGGCACGGTGGCGCTCAACAATGCTTGTCAGATTCAGTGAGGGGTCGACAATAACCTCAGCGGGAGTGGAGAAGACTTTCATAATGCGCCTTTCAAATCAGGGCGTGAGCCCGTGGCGGATTCGGTGCCGCAGGCTGTCCTCGATGGCTCGAGGTGCCGTGATGGCTTTCTGAATGTTCTGCCCACCGCGGCGGGTGATGCATTCGCCAACGGGTGGAACCTTCAGAATTTAATGGTTTAGGGATGCGACAAAAGCTTGAACAGTGGAGAGAAGATACTCGGCGTCGTAGTCGAGCGTTGCCACATGGTAGCTGCGGGTCAGCCACCTAAATTCTACAGGAGCTGAACAATGTTCGAGAAAATATTTGTGAGAGCTATCTGACACAGTATGGTCACCCAGTGAACGCAAATATAGAACAGGTGACTTCAACTGCGGAATTAGAGCACGAGTCTCTGCACCCAAAAGATGCAACTGATACACCGCCGCCGTCGGAACGATAGAATACGCGCCCTCACTCACGCCTGGAACCGCAATATCGGAACCGATTGCCTTGAGTATCGGCAGAACCTTAGCCATTTTGCCCGTATGGCGCATCATCGGGTTCACATCTACCATGTAGGGGTTAATCAGCACCGTGCCCACCACCGGCAGACGCGCCGATAGATGAGTTGCCACCGTGCCACCCATCGACATACCAATGACCACCACCTGCAGACCCTGATCAGTCAGGCGGCGGTACCCCTGCTCGGCAGAAGCCAGCCACTGCTGGTACGTACTATCACGCAAATCTTGCCAACGGGTCGCGTGACCAGTCAGTACAGGCATCTCCACCGCATACCCGAGCTCCATAAAATGCTGCGCCACCGGGCGCATACTGTGCGGTGAACCCGTAAAGCCATGCACCAGCAAAATACCCACAGAATGCTGCGCCAAATCAGGGGTAAAAGAAACAGGAGAATGGTCGAAGGCATCCTGCTCTTCCCCGAGCCAACGCGCCAAAGATTCCTTAACATTTTGGGTCGCAACAAGCCTGCGCTCGCGAGCCTTACACCGAATTCTTTTAACCGGTTCCAGCAAATTATCGAAAATGCTCATGGTCCTCCTTCGCCTACCTGCGGTGCTATTAGCGCAGGTGCAGGCTCTATAGCGCACCCGCTCAGAACACCTGAGGTGCAGCAACTCGCGGTCTTATCGCCTCAAGTGCATCGATACACCGGTGCGCAGAAAAATCGTTCTCTTTCTTTTATTATCTCGCTACGCTCCAGACAGGATAGAATTGACCCGGGAATATTCAGAGAGGAGACCCCAATGCCAAACACCGCCCTGTATTCAACGCTCAAGGTTCTTAGCTCACCCCTGCTACAGGGACTGTACCACCACGACGTGGATGGCCTGGAAAACCTGCCCGAGGGACCCTACATTGTCGCCAGCAACCACCTGGCATTCTGCGACTCCATTTTTATTCCTCTCGCCATGCCTCGCACCGTGAACTTCCTCGCCAAGAGCGACTACTTCACTACCCCCGGCGTGAAGGGTCGTGCCATGGCGGCGTTCTTCCGCGGTGTTGGCCAGCTTCCCATGGACCGCTCCGGCGGCCAAAAGAGCCAGGAATCCCTCAACGCAGGCGGGCAGGTCCTCAAGGAGGGCGGTATCATCGGCATCTACCCCGAAGGCACCCGTAGCCCCGACGGACGCGGCTACCGCCCCAAGGTCGGCGTCGCCCGCCTCGCCCTAGAAACCGGCGTACCCGTAGTACCCGTTGGCCAGATCGGTACCGACCTGATTCAGCCCTCCGGCTCAAACCGTGTCCGTCTGCGCCACGACGGCAAGCCCATTCAGGTGCGCACGATTATCGGCAAGCCCCTCAGCTTCGAAGAATACACCGACGGCTCAGACATGAGCCACCGAGTTCAGCGTGAAATCGCCGACCGTATCGGCTCCGAGATCCGTGCTCTGAGCGGCCAGGAATACGTGGACGTGTACGCCGACCGCGTCAAGAAGATCATGACTGATAAGAACATGAGTGCTGATGCGGCAGTCGCACACCTGCAGCACTAAACAATAAGACATCACCCCCGGGTGCACACATACGACAGAGGGCGGGATGCGGTACATGCCGTATCCTGCCCTTTCGTATGGCGTTCTGCAACGGTGCTCATCAACCCGCCTATCGCCGACACCTGGGGCGTTATCTAAACATGTGAGATATACCTGAGTGCAGGGTTAGGTGTTGAAGCAAGCAAGAGTACAATTAGGTCTATTCAGCTTGAAAAATCGCAAGCCAGCACGCCGTACGCTGCGCGCCGGGCGCCCGAAACGGGGCTGAACCAGAAAACGCACAAGACCATCCCGATGGAGTGAAGATGAGCAATCAAAACCTCGGCACCTCGCAGACCCCCGACCACGGCCTGGACACCTGGCGTCAGCTGAACATTGACCAGCAGCCCACCTGGAGCGAACACGAAGATTTTGAAAGCACCATCGCCGAACTGAACTCGGTACCGCCGCTCGTCTTCGCCGGTGAGGTCGACGCCATGCGCCAGGCACTCGGTGAGGTTGCTGAAGGCCGCGCATTCCTGTTGCAGGGCGGGGACTGCGCAGAAACCTTCGCGGGCGCAACCGCTGACAAGATCTCCGGCCGTGTCAAGACTATCCTGCAGATGTCTGCAGTGCTCACTTACGGCGCCTCCATGCCCGTGGTGAAGATGGGCCGTATGGCGGGTCAGTTCTCCAAGCCGCGTTCCGCAGACATGGAAACCCGCGGCGACGTTACCCTGCCCTCCTTCCGCGGTGAAACTGTCAACGGCTTCGAATTCACCCGCGAAGCCCGCGTACACGACCCCAAGCGCATGTTACAGGGCTACCACACCAGCGCCTCCACCCTGAACCTGATTCGTGCCTTCACCAAGGGCGGCTTCGCAGACCTGCGCGCCGTACACCAGTGGAACCGCGGCTTCACCTCCAACCCCGCGCATGAGCGCTACGAGAAGACCGCCCGCGAAATCGGTCGCGCCCTCAAGTTCATGGAAGCCTGCGGCGTTAACTTCGAAGCACTCAAGACCACCGATATGTACGTCGGCCACGAAGCCCTGGTAATGGACTACGAGCGTGCCCTCACCCGCATCGACTCGCGTACCCAGCTGCCCTACGACACCTCCGCGCACTTCCTGTGGATTGGTGAGCGCACCCGCGGCATCGACGATGCACACGTGGACTTCCTCTCCAAGGTCCGCAACCCCATCGGCGTGAAGCTGGGCCCGACCACCACCGCGGAGGATGCACTCGCACTGATCGATAAGCTCGACCCGAACCGCGAACCCGGCCGACTGACCTTCATCACCCGCATGGGCGCAAAGAACATCCGCGAGAAGCTACCCGCAATCGTTGAGGGCGTGCAGGCTGAAGGCGCAAAGGTTGTCTGGGTTACCGATCCGATGCACGGCAACACTATCTCTGTGCCTTCCGGCTACAAGACCCGCCGCTTCGACGACGTACTCGACGAGGTTCGAGGCTTCTTCGAGGTGCACGAGGCGCTGGGCACATTCCCCGGCGGTATTCATGTGGAGATGACCGGTGACGACGTGACTGAATGCCTGGGTGGCTCCGACGCCATTGACGAGGCAGCGCTGGCAAGCCGCTACGAGTCCCTGTGCGACCCTCGTCTGAACCACTCGCAGTCCCTGGAAATCGCGTTCCTGGTCTCCGAGTACCTCAAGAACCGCGCATAAAAACGCTCATGCTTTTCGCCGCTAGAGTTGGCGGTGAGCAGCAGACACAACAATGCCCGGGTCTTCACCTGACAAAGATGAAGACCCGGGCATTGTGTTTAACCTACGCTCGGCAGAAGAGTGACGCGGCAGGTGCTAGGTACCGCAGATGTTAAGCACAGCAGGTGCTAGAAGGTCAGGAACGCCTCAATATTACGCCACCACGCCGACTGCACCAACGAAGTAGCAAGCCACCAGCCGGTAAAGCTCGCGCCCATACCCATCAGAATCAAGGCCAGAGCCCAACCGCCCACCGCCATACCGGAAGGCGGAGTCCTAAACTGCTTAGCAGGCAGACGAGGATTCTTCTTCGAAGACTGAGCGGAATCATTAGAAATACCCGTAGACTCCTCAGCCTCAGAATCGCTCCCCGCCCCCTTAACCCTTGAACGGCGCGAACCCGAGGGGCTCAACGAACGTTCCGCCTGAATCGGGGTGTACTCGCCGTTAGCTGAGATAAACTCCTGCTCCGTCTGCGGACCAATACCAACGGACTGAGTCTGCGGGACCTTCGCGCCCGCACGGTGGTCAAGGAAAGAACCCAAACCGAGCTTAGCGGACTTTTGGCCCTTCTCCGGCTCGCTCTCAGAATCCTCGTTATAGGGAGCGGAACTGACCAGAGGCGGAATACCTTGGCAGTTCAGCACCGAGTCCTCAGCGTCAACGTCGGCAAGGTGTACACCCTGACCAGCCTCCGATGTATCGTACACGAGGCTGTCGGGGGAGTAGACATCGTAGACCAGCAGATCGCGGGCATCGCTAAAAGCACTAATCGGGGTGTTACGCACCATCTGTGCAGCGCCGCTACGCTCCGCAATATCAGCAACAGCCTCCCAGAGGGGAAGCTCCGGCTCTGGGTACGAGGGGGCACGCCAAGCGCGCTCGGACTCACCCAATGACTCAGAAATCTCCAGCAGAGCAGTGAACAGGTCAGTTGCATCCTCGGGACGGGCATGAGGCTGCTTGCGGGTACACCACGAAACCAGCCCCGCAATATCGCGGTCCGCACCCGGCGCAACATCGGTCAGCGCGGGCATCTCAATGTTGGCGTTATGGTAGAGCACCTGCTGGTCATTCTCCAGACCCACAAAGGGTAGACGACCCGAAAGCATGCGGTACATCATCACGCCGAGCGCAAAAATATCAGCCTGCGCGCCGACCTTCACCTCGGGATCAAGGACCTCCGGTGCAACGTAGGCGGGGGTGCCCATGGGTGCGCCCGCATCCACCTGATCATCACGACGGGAAAGACCAAAGTCCGTGAGCTTCACCTGACCGTTAGCGTCGAGAAGAATATTGCCCGGCTTAATATCGCCGTGCAGGTAGCGGTTCGCGTGCACCTCCGAGAGTGCCTCCACCACTGGAATGAGGATATCCAGAGCCTCACCCAGGGACAGAGCCTCACGCACACGCAGCAGCTGGCTCAGTGTACAACCGTGCACGTACTCGAGCACGATATACATGACCATCTGACCTAAAAAATATTCGGTACCCGAAGAGATCACACCCACCGTATGTCCGCCACCACCTACCTGACGCATTGAACGCTCTTCACGGTGGAACTTCTGGCGGTTTGCCGCGTCTTCAGCCAGAGCGGGGGAGAGGACCTTGAGCGCAACCGGGTTATTTGACCACAGGTCCAGCGCATAATAGACCTCGCTCATGCCGCCGCGGCCAATGAGTGAACCCACCTGGTAGTGACCCTCAATAATGGCGCCACTGAGCCACTGCGAAGAACCGATAGCGGTATCCGGGGCAGCGGGACGAGTGGCGGGAGGAACAGAAGTCTTTGAAGATGAGAAAGCTTGGGGGTTCACGGGAGAAGTTTGGCGTGTGCTGGGAGTATTCATACGTTTCCTCATTTTAGCCCGCCCACCTGGATAGAAGCGATGCCAAAGAGAACCGAGCAGGTGAACACTCAGCGAATTCTTAAGAAGCACCGAGGGCTCCGCACCCAACTCAAGAACCGTAGACAACGAACAAAAACGAAAGGTGCGTAGGAGAGCTCCCGTTCCAGATACGGGTCAAAAGTGGTAAATACGTGCCAGCTCTGGCACTCTTAAAAGGTGACTAACGAAAATATTGCTCAGACCTTCGCCCTCGTTGGCGATTGGGTAACTATCCCCGAAATTGCGCAGGCCCTCGACCTGAAGGTGACCCGCGTGCACAACCTGATTTCTGACGGTACGCTTATCGCGCTGCGCGACCCGGAAACCAACGTGCGCAAGGTACCCGCACTGTTCATGAACGGTTCGCGAGTTCTGGAATCCCTCAAGGGCACCCTCGCTGTCCTGAAGGACTCCGGCTTTAGCGATGAAGAAGCCATTACCTGGCTGTACACTAACGACGAGTCCCTGCCCGGCCGTCCCATCGACGCACTGATTGACGGTCGTAAGACTGAAATCCGTCGCCGTGCGCAGGCACTGGCTTGGTAATACTAGCTTGGTAACGCCGGTCCGGTAACATCTGCTTGGTGACACCTGTCCGGAACGATAGCTCAATACGTTGATGCGGCATACCGGAGTATGCCGCCTCAACTTGTTTAACGTTTATAACTGCATTGAACCCCTACGCCTTACGACGCAGCGCACGGCCCACAATATCGGTCAGAGCCGCATGAGTCAGCTCGTCCAAGTTCATTGCCTCCAGAGCCTCAAACACAGCCTGAGACTTCTGCTCAATTAGCTGCTCATGCTTGGCGAAAGCACCCGAAGAAACCATTAGCTCACGGATGCGCTCCACCTGCTCATCGCTCAGCTCGGACTCGCCTAAGCTATTATGCAGAAGTGCCGCATCCTTCTCATCGAGGGCGGCGGAGGTGAGTGCCACCAGCACGGTACGCTTCCCCTCACGCAGGTCATCGCCGGCGGGCTTACCAGTCACCTCGGGCTGACCGAAGACACCCAGCTCGTCATCACGCAGCTGGAAGCCCTCGCCCAGGGGCAGACCGAACGCGCGGTAACCGGTAAGTACCGGGTGCTGCTCGCTCACGGCACCGGTGCTGTTCTCCAGTGCGGTAGCCTGCAGAGCCAAAGCACCACCAATCGTGAAGGGATGCTCGCACGAGTACTTGGCGGACTTGAAACGAATTACGTTCAGGGCACGTTGCAGAGCCGCTTGAGCGTCCTCGGTTTCGAGAACCTCGGAGTAGACGTCCAGGTATTGACCCGCCAGAACCTCGGTGCGCATCCGGTCAAAAATAGTACGTGCAGGGGCGCCATAGATTGCCCCCTCACCCAGGGAAGTAAAAACCTCGGCAGACCAAGCCAGGGTCAGATCGCCAGCAAGAATGCCGCCGGTCAGCCCGTAGTTGAAAGCATCACCGCGCCAACTATTCTGCTCGTGCGACGCTTCGAAACGCTTGTGTACGGAGGGGGCACCGCGGCGGGTATCGGACCGGTCGATAATGTCGTCGTGAATCAGCGCGGAGGTCTGGAACAGCTCCACCGCCATGCCAGCCTTCACAATGGACCAGGATGCGCGGTTCTCGGTTACGGGTGCGCCACCCGCACCGCGCCAGCCCCAGTAGCTCAGCAAGGCACGTAGACGCTTGCCGCCGGTGGAGAGGGACTCAATAGCCTCAAGTAGGGGTAGAGTTTCGGTAGAAATGCCCTCGAGCAGCTTGCGCTGGCTTGCAAAAAACTCAGCCATGAGAGTGTCAAAAGCGTGCAGGTAGGCTCGCTGCTCTTCAGCAATGCGCTCAGCGAGGTGCGCAGAATCCGCCGGGATATTCGGTGCCGCTACGGTGAGGCTCTCGGTCGCCCGGGGAGTGGGTGCTCCGGAAGGAGAAGGGGGAGTCATACTATCCTCGCTGATGGTCGCTGTGTACGGTCCTGATACGGTGCGGTGTGCACTTCTTCTAGCTTAGTGGAGAAAAGTCCAAGAGAATGCATTTACGAACACGTTTACGATAGGATGCCTCTGTTTTTCGTATAAATATGCTATATTTTCGGTAGGTGGGTGTAGAAGCTATGAGAGGAGGCGACATGGGGCAGACGCGAACCGGTAAGAATAGTGGCGCAAGGAACGGTCGCGTCATGATGCACCTGGACATGGATGCCTTCTTCGTCAACGTCGAACTCCTCGAAAACCCCGCTCTGCGCGGCGAACCCATCATCGTGGCGCCCCTGGGCCCCCGCTCGGTCGTCTGTTCCGCCTCCTACGAGGCGCGCGCCCACGGAGTGCGTTCCGGTATGCCGCTCAGTCGCGCTCGAAACCTCAGCCCCAATGCCACCGTCCTGCCGTTACGTGGCGACTACCGGCACTACTCCCGTGCCGTCATGGCAATCCTGAACGATCTGAGCCCCTACGTTGAGCAGGTTAGCGTGGATGAAGCCTTTGTGGACCTAACCGGCGCCTATCTGCACGGCCAAGACCCCGTCGCCCTGGCGCAGCATGCTCGCGACCGCATCGCCCAGGAACTTTCCCTACCCTCCTCCGCGGGGGTTGCGCCCAATAAACTACTCGCCAAAATGGCGTCCACCGGTAGCAAGCCGAACGGGCTGTGGGTTATTCCGCCCGAGCGCGTTCAAGAATTTCTTGACCCGAGAAAAGTCTCCGACCTGTGGGGAGTGGGTGCGAAAAGTACCGAGCAGCTCTCCCGATACGGTATTCACACCATCGCCCAGATGAGGGCCATGAGCCTGGACTGGCTCAAAGAACGCTTCGGCACAGCCCAAGGTGAGCACCTCTGGGCTATGGCGCGCGGTATTGATGAACGCCCCGTGACGATCGAACGTGAAGAAAAAAGCATGGGGGGCGAGCATACCTTCGAGGTGGATGCGACCGATGCCCAGGAGATTAGCGCTGCTATTCGGGAGCTGAGCCTCAACCTGGGCAAGCGCCTGCGCACAGCCGGGAAACTCGCCGGAGGGCTCAGCCTCAAAATCCGCTACAGCACCTTCGAAACGCACACCCGCGCTATTGCCCTGAACGTGCCTGTAGACTCCGGCATGCAGATTGCCTCCCTGGCATTGGAAGCCCTGCATGCAGATGGAATCTTGGTAGGGCAGGCGGCGCCCCGCCCCCTGCGACTCATTGGAGTGCGCGCTGAGAAACTAACCCGTGCAGAAGACGGGGTGCAACAGACTCTCTTCGACTCCATTGAGAACAGGGCAAGCTCACGCTCCATGCAAACTGGCTCCGCAAGAATCCTCTCCGCAAAAACCATCTCCATACAATGGGGCGGTGGGGGAGCCGGTAATAGTCAGCGGAACGGTACTCACACAGGGTCTGGTATTCGCTTGGGGTCTGGCGCTCGCCTCATGAAAAACGGCAGATGGTCCGAGGTGGAGCACGTCATGGACGCCGTTCACCGCAAGTACTCGCAGGAAAGCCTCAAACCCGCCTCCGGAGTTGCCTCACCCCAACGGAAAGCTGAGCAAGAGTCTGAAGAAGGGAAAAGAGGCTGAGGGAAACCACCACGGAAAGGGCGGCACCCTCCGTAGAAGACCTTAAGTTGCTTTTGCCTAAAAAAGAATGCGCCAACCTCATCCGGCGCGGTACGATGGGAAGCATACGACGGGAAGAAGCGCTATCGCGCCAGCTGATACATCGGCTAACCCGGTTATGACCCGGTTGATACCGACGTCATCTTGAGCAGAGACACCTCAAAGGAGAAAACGATGGCACTGTCTGAGCGTGAACAGAAGGTTCTGGACCAGCTTGAAGAACTCATGAGCAATGAGGATC
This sequence comes from Rothia sp. 27098_8_161, assembly GCF_041432905.1. NCBI lineage: Bacteria > Bacillati > Actinomycetota > Actinomycetes > Micrococcales > Micrococcaceae > Rothia > Rothia sp. 27098_8_161. The sequence continues at coordinate 13,437 of NZ_JAPWAL010000003.1, forward strand.
CGCACTTTGCCTCCTCCATGTCTTCAACCGGCAATACTGCGCCGGTTTTTAGTGCTCGCCATTTGGCTCTCGGCATTCTCTTCGTTCTCATCGGTCTGGGTATCATTATTGGCGCGGTCGCATCTAACATGATTTGGTTGGGGGTATTTGGCTTTCTCTTCGCGGCTGGTGGCGTGTACTTTGCAACTACCAGTAAGAAGACCCCGGTTGATTCCTTCCTCGGCGGTAAAGCAGAAGGCGCAGCGCGTGTACGTCAGCGTGAACAGAAGGAGCGGTCCTCCTTCATGAACCGACTGGAGGACCGTTGGGACGAACGCAACAACGGTCAGCTCTAACACTGATTTGTCTCAATAAATTTTTTTGTGGCTAAGTGTCCGTACTCTACTACACTCTCAAGACTTCGTAGGCGGAGGTAAGAATGCTCTTACCTCCGCTTTTTCTATGCCGGAACTAGTGAGAGATGTACGTATGAGGAATTGGGTAGAGGGAGCACACCAAATCCTGAAATCAGCCCCCGTCACTGAATCTGGGTATGGCAAATATGATGAGGGTGGAGCGCTGAGTGCATACGCCCGAACCTGTGTAGAAGCTGTGCACCAGCGTTAAAAATGCAGAAGAGAGCATAAAAACACTAAAAGATACTCTGCCGGGTGGGGTAGGTGGTGCAAAGTGGGGTAAAGTGGAGGAAGAAGCTGAAAAGTCAGTCCTATCGCCGTGCCCTCAAACACGCGGTGGAGGCGCTGGTTTGGCACACCCTACCACCGGCACCTGCAGGATTGTGGAACAGCCCCGCTCCCGCAGACTTCAGCACAACGGCACACATCGGGGAGGTGAAGTGAATGTTCCTAGGTACCTACTCACCACGAATGGACGCCAAAGGACGCATCATCCTTCCCGCCAAATTCCGTGAGGAACTCTCAGCAGGCCTCGTTCTGACCCGCGGTCAAGAACGATGCCTGTATGTTTTCCCCGCCGCAGAATTTGAACGTATCCACGAACGGATGCGCACCGCACCTTTGCCAGGACGAGCCGCCCGAGACTTCCTGCGAGTTTTCCTCTCCGGAGCCTCAGACGAACTGCCCGACAAGCAGGGACGCATCACCATCCCTCCGATACTGCGCCAGTACGCAGGACTGACCGACAACCTCGTCGTCATCGGATCCGGTACCCGCGCAGAAATCTGGGATGCCGCAGTCTGGGAAGAATACCTCGCCCGCACCGAAGCTGAATTCGCCTCCCTCGACGAGGACCCATTCAGCCCGCTACTCTAACCAGCATTCTGCTGGTGTGACGGCTATTGCCCGGCATCTCTCTATCGCACCGCACCATTCTTCCGTAAGCTTTCCCGCAGGACAAATTCTCACAGGAGCACCCATGAGCGTAGAACACGCCCCCGAAACCGGTACGACCGACTCCGGTACTGCCGCCAAGGTCACCGGCGCATCCATTGAGAACCTCTCCCAGCGCGAAGCCAGCGAACGCCACGTACCCGTCATGCTGGACCGCTGCATTAACCTGCTTGCCCCCGGTGTCGAACGTGCTGTTGAGGAACGCGGCACCGCCTACGTTATTGACGGCACGCTCGGCATGGGTGGTCACTCCGAGGCACTGCTTGAACGCTTCGAAAACCTTGTGCTGATCGGTATTGACCGCGACCTGCAGGCACACGCTATCGCCGGTGAGCGTCTGGCACGCTTCGGTGACCGCTTCGTACCTGTTCACGCTGTCTACGACAAGATTGACCGCGCCATGGAAGCCGCTGGCGTGCATGGCATCGATGGCATCCTGATGGACCTGGGGGTCTCCTCCATGCAACTGGACGAACGCACCCGCGGCTTCGCCTACTCCTACGATGCGCCCCTGGACATGCGCATGAACTCCGAAGACGAGCTCACCGCCCGCATCGTCGTCAATGAATATAGCGAAGACCAGCTGCGTCGCATTATCCGCAACTGGGGTGAAGAGAAGTTCGCATCGCGTATCGCCCGCGCCATTTGCACCGCCCGCGCCAACTCACCGCTGGAAACAACCGGTGAGCTTGTGCGCATTATTCAGAAGGCGGTGCCCGTCGCCGCGCAGCGCACCGGCGGCCACCCCGCCAAGCGTACTTTCCAGGCGTTGCGTATCGAAGTGAACCACGAACTGGAAGCCCTCGAACGAGCCGTACCGGCAGCCCTGGAGGCGCTCAACCTCGGCGGCCGGTTTGTCGCCATGAGCTACCACAGCCTCGAAGACAAAATCGTCAAGAGGGCACTGACCGCAGAGGCAACCTCCAAGGCGCCCAAGGGCTTCCCGGTAGAGCTTGAAGAGCACAAGCCCACCGTCAAAATCATGACCCGCGGCGCCGAACCGCCTACCGACGAGGAAATCAAACAGAACTCTCGCGCCGCCAGCGCCAAGCTGCGCGCCGCCGAGAAGATCCGCATCCCTTCCAAGTAGAAGACAGAAAGCTAAGAAGAGTGAGCACCCAGCACGCATCCCAGCGCCCCACCCGCGCCCAGGGCGTCCCGCGGAGTCGACGCGCCGGTTCCTCGCGCCCTGCCGCCGGAACCCCCGGCGCCGTTGGCTCTACCCGCGCATCCTCTGCCGGCGGCTCTACCGGGGTGAACCGCGCCTCCACCCGAGCACACTCCGGCCGTACCCGTACCGCACGTCTGGAGCCGGTCACCGCCTCCCAGCCGGTGGTCCGCCCTACCAGCACCGCCGCATCTCACGGTGGTAAGCGCACTTCAACCAACGCGAGCCGTGTTCCCTCGAGCGTCCGTGCGGCAGCACGCACCGAGGAGACCCGCGAGGAGAAGCCGAAGTCGCGTCACCCACTGTCCACCGTGCGCCGTCGAGCCCGTAAGCTCAGCCCACCCACCATGCTCGCTGTTTTTGCAGCAATCCCGCTGACCCTGGTCTTTATTCTGTTGCTCAACGTGCTGATTGTGACCCGACAGTACGACATGGTGGATTTGCGCGCGCAGGAGCAGCAGCTTGTGCAAGAAAACCAGGCTCTGCAGCAGGAGATTGGCTTCAAGGAAGCTCCGCAGGATTTGGCGATACGCGCCAGTACCCTGGGCATGTTTGTGAGCTCTTCGCAGGCGACCCTGAACCTGCAGTCCTCCACGATTGAGGGCACCCCCGCCCCGGTGGCAAGCCCGACCGGTGCTGAGGGAAACAAGCAGGAGAACCTGATTTCGCCTCCGGCAGCTGGCTCGAACGAAAGCTACGCCAAGAGCATTGTGGATGCGGACAAGTCCGTTCAACAACGCCACGGCCAGGCGAGCGCGGCGGCTAAGGCATCTGCAAGCGCCTCGGCAAGCCCCGCTCAGCAGGCCAACCCCGCACAGCAGGCCAACCCGGCACCGGCGAATAGCGCACCTGCTAGCCCGGCTGCTTCCGCCGCACCGAGCGCCGCTCAGCAGCCCGCAGCAAGCCAGGCTACACGATAAACACCATTGACCACAGGATGCACAGCATCACCGATAGACTAGACCAGCGAAAGGACCACCGCATGAGCTCTGACGCGCGCAAGAACGCGAACAAATCGGCATCCGGTCAGCCGGATCTGACCCGCCGTGGCTTTGTCGCCGGCGCCGCTGCCACCTGCGCTCTGGGCGTTATCGGTGCGAACCTGTTTATCCGTCAGGGCTTTGATCCCGGTGCGGTGGCGAATGCGTCCCGTCAGAAGCGTCTGCGCTCGCAGGTACTGCCTGCTGTGCGTGGCCAGATTCTCGATATCAACGGTAACGTTATGGCGCGTACCGTGCAGCGTTATAACCTGACCGCAGATCAGAGCGCCGTGGCGACCTTCAAGCGTTACAACGAAGACCGCACGCAGAAGATTGAGGTCACCCCCAACCAGCTGGTGTACGAGATGGTCGATATTCTCAAGACCGTTGATCCGGGCATTACCGACGAGTTCATCAAGTCCAAGCTGGACGGCACCTCCAAGTACTCGGTGATTAAGGCAAATATCACCCCGGAAATTTTCAATAAGATTGATGCTCTGGGTGCGCCCTTTATCTACGGTGAGGCGTTCTCCCAGCGCCTGTACCCCAACGGTAGTGTGGGTGGCTCCGTGGTCGGCAAGTACAACATTGTTGAAGAGGCTGACGGCAACGGTAAGGGCGGTACGGTGTCCCGTAACTTCTCGGTGGGCATTGAGCGTGTCTTCGAGAAGGAGCTTGCCGGTACCCCCGGTGAGCGTACCTACGAGATTAGTGCTGATGGTGTGCGTATTCCGGTGGCTAAGGAAGAGCAGCGCCTGGCGGTGGACGGTAAGAATATTCGTCTGACCATTAACCGTGATGTGCAGTATTTTGCGCAGCAGGTGGTACGTGCCCGCGCTGAGGAGCTGAAGGCTGAATGGTGTACCGCCATTGTTATGGATGTGCGTGACGGCTCCATTTTGGCTCTCGCTGATTCCTCCACGATGGACCCGGGTGCGGCAACCATTGAGGATGCGGCGGATATGACTCCGCGCGCTATTTCGCAGAACGTGGAGCCCGGTTCGACCGAGAAGATGCTGACTTCTTCGGCGCTGATTGAGCAGGGCCTGACGACTCCGACTAGCGTGTATGATGTGCCCGCGACCCTCACGATTGACGGCCAGACTTTCAAGGATGCGTTTGAGCACGGGGCGCAGCGGCGTACTTTCTCGGGCATTATTCATGACTCGATGAACACCGGTACGGTGCTGGTCGGTCAGAAGCTCAGCAAGGAAGAGCGCTACAACTGGTTGAAGAAGTACGGTGTTGGTGAGTTTACCGGCATTGAGTTGACCGGTGAGGAGCAGGGCCTGATTGCTGATTGGCGTGATTGGGACGGCCGTCAGCAGTACACGGTGCTGTTCGGTCAGGGTGTTGCGCAGACTCCTCTGCAGACCGCCATGATTTTCCAGGCGCTGGGCAATAAGGGTGTTCGTCTGAAGCCGCGCATTGTGGACGCGATCATTGACGCGGACGGTACCGAACATAAGCGTGCCGTGGAGCCTGGCGAACGCATGGTGAGTGAGCAGACTGCCGCCTCCTGCCTGACTCTCATGGAGAATGTGGTGGAGCAGGGCCATGCCCGTCCGGCGAAGGTGACTGGCTACCGCGTGGGCGGTAAGACCGGTACTGCGGAAACTCCGAGTGAGAAGGGCGGCTATGACGGCAACACGACGTCCTTTGTTGGTGTGGCGCCGATTGAGAACCCGCAGTTCTTGGTGGCGGTGACCATGCAGCGTCCTGAGGGTAGCGTGGGTACGAACGGTACGACGGCTGAGTTCTCCAAGATTATGGAGAAGACTCTGCACACCTATAATGTGCCGCGTTCTACCGGTGAACCGGAGTTGATTCCGCTTTTTGCTGAGGATAGCCCCAATAAGACGAGCTAAAGGTGAGCGGGGGAGAGGCGCCCGGTAGCTGATTCGTGATGAAGAAGCGCCGGTACTGAACACCTGTCGAAGCCTAAAGACCGTAGAATATTGAATGACCCTGTGTGCCTTGAGCGCATTGACCATACAGAGCTCACCGCTTCGGACAGCGGAGAGGAAAGAAGGACGATGGATACCGCATCTCACGCACCCGGCCAGAAACTACTGAGCGGCGATGCTCAGACTCTGCGACCGAATTCTGTGCGCCCGGTGAGTTTGGCGCACCTTCGCGAACATCTGCAGGGCTTGGGTGCTCAGGTGACCTTCCAGCTGGCTAACGGCGTTCAGGGGTCTGAACCCGGTGAGTCCGTTGAGGTTACCGGTATCAGCATGGACTCCCGAAGCGTGCGCCCGCAGGACCTGTACGTGGCTCTGCCCGGTGCGAAGGTGCACGGTGCACAGTTCGCTGAGGCTGCGTTGAAGCTGGGAACTTCCGCTATTTTGACGGATACTGCCGGTGCGCAGCTGCTGGGTAAGACGCCAGTGCCGCTCTTGGTGACTGAAAACCTGCGTGAGTACGTCGGTCCCTTGGCGGCGCTGATTTATGGTTCAGCGTCGTTCCCTGCTACTCACCGTTATGCGGTCACCGGTACGAACGGTAAGACCACCTCCACCTACATGCTGGAGTCGGTGTTCCGCACCGGCCTGGGTGTGAAGACTGGTTTGATTGGCACTATTCAGATTCTGATTGATGGTGTCTCGGTTCCTTCGAAGATGACCACCCCGGAGTCTCCTCACGTGCATTCTCTGCTGACGATTATGGGTCAGCAGCAGGTACGTTGCGCGGCGATGGAGGTGTCTTCGCACGCGATTGATTACCACCGTGTGGACGGTGTGAAGTATGCGGTTGCAGGCTTTACGAACCTGACTCAGGATCACCTGGATCTGCACGGCACCATGGAGCACTACTTCGATTCGAAGGTTCAATTGTTCACTCCCGAACGTGCCGAGCTGGCTGTGATTACTGCTGATGACCAGTGGGGTGAGAAGATGTTCTCCACCGCTTGTGAGCAGATGGGTGCGCAGCAGGTTCACCGTCTGGTGACTGCTCGCGGAGCCGGTCTGGCTGAGGTGCCCGCTGAGTTTGGTGCCCGCGATTGGGCTGTGGTGAAGGTTCAGCGTGAGGGCCTGGGCCACCGCTTCCACGTGGCTAATGGTGCCGGTGAGAGCGTTGAATGCTGCACCGGTCTGCCCGCTGACTTTAACGTTTCGAATGCGGCGCTGGCGGCGCTCATGGCGTACCTGGACACTGACTCCGCTGAGCGTGAGCGTCTGCTGCCCGAGCTGGCCTCCGGTGCAGCTCTGACCCCGGTGGTGCCGGGTCGTATGCAGCTGATTTCTTTGGCTCCGCACGCGATTGTGGACTTCGCTCACAACCCGGACGGTCTGACTCGCGCTCTGGAAGCGATGGGCCGCCCCGGTGAGGGTAAGGTCATGATTGTTTTCGGTGCGACCGGTGAACGTGACGAGCTCAAGCGCCCGATTATGGGTGCGATTGCGGCACAGCACGCAGATATTGTGATCGTGACTGATGATGACCCGCACGGTGAGGCACCCGAGCCGATTCGTGCCGCCATCGAGGAGGGTGCGCAGAGGGCTGAGAACCGCCGAGCCACCCAGATTCTGAATATCGCTCCGCGTGCCGCCGCTATTGACGCGGCAATTACCCTGGCGGGCGAGCACGATGCCATCCTGATTGCTGGCCGCGGCCACGAAACCGAACAGGATGTTGACGGCGTGGATATCGCTCTGGATGACCGTGTTGAAACTGCTCGCGCCCTGCGTGCGCACGGTTTCGAGATTCTGCCTGATTACCAGCTCATGCTCGATGAAAGTGACTCTAAGACCGCTGAAGGTATGGTGAAGAATGATTAAGCTCAGCGCCGCCCAGATTATTGAAGCAACCGGCGGCACCGCTATCGGCTTGGATGGTCGTGAGGAGCAGGTGTTGGCAGACTTCGCCACTACCGACTCCCGTGAGGTACAGACAGGTACCCTGTTCGTGGCGAAGCCCGGCGCGGTCACTGACGGCCACAGGTTTATTCCAATGGCGTTTGAGAAGGGTGCGACCCTGGCACTGGTTGAGCGTGAAGTACTCGACGAGCAGGGTGTGCCGTACCCGAGTGTCCAGGTGCCGGATGTGGTGCTGGCGATGGGCGATTTGGCGCGCTACTCCATAGAGCAGATGCGCGCTCAGGGTGAGCTGACTGTTATTGGTATCACCGGTTCTGCTGGTAAGACCACCACCAAGGACCTTCTTGCCGCCATTTTCACCCCGGAGGGCCCGACCGTTGCCCCGGTCGGCTCCTACAACAGTGAGGTAGGCGTGCCCCTGACCGTTTTCCGGGCAGATGAGTCCACCCGCTACCTGGTCATTGAGATGGGCGCGGATCACGTGGGTAACATCGAGTACCTGGCGAATATTACGCATCCCGACCACGGCGCAATCCTGAAGGTTGGTACCGCGCACGCTGGCGAGTTCGGCGGCGTGGACAATATTGAACGCACTAAGGGTGAGCTGGCTGAAGGCGTTCAGCCGACCGGGTCCCTGGCTCTGAACGCTGATGATGAGCGCGTGCTACGCATGGCATCGCGTTCGGTTGCCCCCATTACTTACTTTGGCGTGGGCGAGAAGACCGAAGCGAACGGTCACCCCTACGAACGCTATGTTGCGGCGCTGAACCTGCGTACTACCGATGCCGGTTGCCCCGAGTTCACTCTGCGCCTGCCTGACGGTGGAGAGTACGAGATTTCCTCGCAGCTGATCGGTGAGCACCACGTGCACAACCTGCTGGCTGCGGCGACAATCGCCTACAACAGCGGCATTTCGGGTGAGAAGATTGCTCGCGCGCTCAACAAGGCGGCGGCAGCTTCGAAGTGGCGTATGGCTCGCACCGACCGTGCTGACGGCGTGACCGTCATTAACGACGCGTACAACGCGAACCCCGAGTCGATGGCGGCTGCACTGCGTACTCTGGCGCAGCTGGGCCGCACCATTGACCCGGTGACCGGTCAGCCGCACCGCACCTGGGCTGTTCTGGGTGCCATGCTGGAGCTCGGAGACGCCTCCGTGGAGGAACACGACCGCATCGGCCGCCTCGTGGTGCGCATCAATATTTCTAAGCTGATTGCTGTGGGTGACGAAACGAAGCCCACCTATAATGCGGCTCACCTGGAAGGCTCATGGGGTAATGAAGCGACCTGGGTTAAGACCCCGGAAGAAGCAGAGCAGATTCTGCGCGCTGAGGTTCGCTCCGGCGATATTGTGCTCTTTAAGTCCTCGAACGGTGCGAAGCTGGGCATTCTGGGCGACCGGGTTGCTTTCGCTGAGTACACCTTCGGCGCTGAGGAGGAGCAGGCACCGACCTGGCTTTCTGCCGGTGACTTTGTTGAAACCACCGATTTGAGCGACCACCTTGCCGCTCATCTGGACGGCGCAGCTGACGCCGACCGTACGTCGACTGAACAGACCACGAAGGAAGGGTAGCGCTTTATGATTACCGTGCTCATTGCTGGAATCTTTGGGTTCCTCATTTCCCTCACCGCGCTGCCGGTGTTCATTAAGAAGATGAAGTCTCTCAAGCTTGGCCAGCTGATTCGTGAGGAAGGACCGGCAGCTCACCAGCATAAGGCGGGTACCCCCACCATGGCGGGTCTGATTTTTATCCCCGCGGCGATTCTCGCCTACTTCTTGACCCTGGCGGTGAGTGCCCTGTTCTTCGGTACTACACCGGTACCGACCGCTACCGCGTGGCTGACCATTGCCTTCACCCTGGGTATGCTTGGCGTGGGCGCAGCGGACGACATCATGAAATTCCGTCACAAAGGCAATGAGGGCCTGACCGAGAAGCAGAAGACCATCGGTCTTCTGGGCGTGGCCCTGCCCTTCGCGTACTTGGCGTTCCAGTTCCCGAACGAGTCGGGTGCTCGCCCGGCGTCTACGGCTATCTCGTTTGTGCGTGACCTGCCCATTGATTTGTTTGCGGCGGGTGCGGTCTTTGGCAGCATCCTGATGGTTGCTTGGATTACCATCATTTCCCTGTCCGGCACGAACGCGGTGAACTTCACCGATGGTCTGGACGGCCTGGCCGGCGGCATCATGATGACTATTTTCTCCGGCTACCTGACCATAAGCATCTGGCAGTACGTGCACGCTTGCTCCGCTGGTGCTGGTACCGCCTGCTACGATGTGCGCGACCCTGGTTCGCTGGCGCTGATTGCCGCATCCCTGGTGGGTTCGCTGGCTGGCTTCCTCTGGTGGAATGTGTCGAAGGCGCAGATTTTCATGGGCGACTCCGGATCCTTGGCACTCGGTGGCGCTATGGTTGCTTTCGCATTGTTTACCCGCACCGAGCTGCTCCTGCTGGTTATCGCTCTGATTCCCGTGCTGGAAGTGTTCTCTGTGATCGTGCAGAAGTTCGTGTTCAAAACCAGCCGTAAGCGTTCGGTGGCAGCGGGGGAGAAGCCCCTGCACGCGCACCGTTACTTCCGTATGACTCCATTCCACCACCACATGGAGAAGGTCGGTGTCAACGGCAAATACTCAATTGATAAGAAGGGCATTGTCCCCGGTACCGTCAGCAGCGGCGAAGTGAACTCCGTGTTCCGCCTCTGGGTTATTAACGCCCTCTGCGTGCTCGTTGCTCTGGCGCTGTTCTTCGGTGACTGGTTCTCGCAGACGTCTGGAGTGATTCACTAATGTCAACTAACGAACAGCCGGTTGCCGCTCGTATCGAAGCGAATGCCGCTGCTATTGCGGTGAACCCGGTGTATGAGAATGAGCGACTCGCGGAGCTGACTCACTGGGGTTCTCCCTGGGCTAACCTGCGCGTGGTTGTGGTGGGTATGGGTACCAGCGGCGACGCCGTGACTGATGTGCTCGCCCAGTTGGGTGCACATATTGTTGTCATCGACGGGGTTGATACCCCGGAGAAGCGTGAACGCATTGACCTGTACGCTAACGCCTACGGCAATGTTGAGGGCCTGTTCGGCCCCGAGCACATGCGTGCACTGCCCCTGGTGGATGGTCAGGAACCCGAGCTTGTGGTGACCTCCCCGGGTGTGCGTCCCGACCACCCGGTCATGCTCGACGCGTATGAGCGTCGCATCCAGATTTGGGGCGATGTGGAGCTGGCGTGGCGCCTGAATGAGCGTAGCGACCGCCCGACCCCCAAGTGGCTGTGCCTGACCGGTACGAACGGTAAGACCACCACCGTGGGTATGGTGGATTCCATCCTGAATGCAGCCGGTAAGAAGTCTATTCAGGTGGGTAATGTCGGTATGCCCATCGTGTACGCCACTGCCGATGATGAACCCTATGAGTTCTTCGCCGTGGAACTCTCCAGCTTCCAGCTGCACTGGACCTACTCGATGTCCCCGTACGCTTCTGTGGTTTTGAACATTGCTGAGGATCACGTGGACTGGCACGGCTCCTTCGACGGCTATAAGGCTGATAAGGCTCGCGTGTACGAGCATACTCAGGTTGCTTGTATTTTCAACACCGATCACGTGGAAACCTTGCGCATGGTTGAGAATGCGGATGTTATTGAGGGTGCCCGCGCGATTGGAATCAGTTCTACTGAGATGCCCGCCGTATCGATGCTGGGACTGGCTGAGGATATCATGGTGGACCGCGCCTTCTTGAAGAACCGTTATAACGAGGCGTATGAGCTGGCGGTTCTGGAGGATTTGGCTCCGGCACCGGGTAAGATGCCGGCGAAGCACACCGTGGAGAATGCTCTGGCGGCTGCGGCGCTGTGCCGTGCGGTTGATATTGACCCGAAGGCTGTTGGCGCGGGCCTGCGTTCCTTCAAAACTGGTGCGCACCGTAACCAGCTGGTGGGCTACGCGAACGACATCATGTGGGTGAATGATTCGAAGGCTACGAACCCTCACGCTGCAAATGCGTCGATGAGCGGCTACCCGTTTCTGGTGTGGATTGCTGGTGGTCTGTCGAAGGGCGTTGAGTACGATGAGCTGATTGCTGCCCACGCTCAGCGCCTGAAGGCTGTGCTGATTATCGGTACTGACACTGCGGCATTGAAGTCTGCGTTGGCGACTCATGCCCCGCAGGTTCCGACCTACAATATGACTGCCGCTGTGGCTGATTCTTCGGACGGAGTTACCGTGATGAATGCGGCCGTTGCGAAGGCTGCTGAGCTGGCGCATCCGGGGGATACTGTGCTGATGGCTCCCGCGTCTGCGTCGATGGACCAGTTCAAGAATTATGCGGTGCGCGGTGAGGCGTTTGCGAATGCTGTTGCCGCTCAGCTGGCAGACTCTTAGGACGTTGCCTGTAGGGGGTGTCTCGGGTGACCGGGGTGCTTTCTGCGGGTTCTTCTCGGGGGTGGGATGGTCATGGTGTCCCACCCCTGAACCTTTTTCGTGTATTCGCCACGACGGATCCGTGGCAGTTGAGGCCTATAGGAGGGCATGTGAGTACCAGCGCATCTTCGGCGCGTTCGGCTTCTTCGACGCGTTCGACAGCGAGTGGTCGTTGGGCGTCTTTGCGAGCCGGTTTGGAGGATTTCTCTGCGCCGTTCCGTGCTCGTGCCGATAGGCTGTATCGTCGTGGTTTGAAGGCTGACCTGTGGGATGTACCGGTGATGCTACTGGTGACCACCCTGGGTCTGGCTATTTTTGGCTGCATTATGGTGCTGTCGGCGTCGAGCGTCACCATGATTTCGCAGGGGCAGTCGCCGTTTTCACAGGTTTCCTCGCAGATCATGTTCTTGGTTCTTGGTGTGATCGCGATGGTGGGTATTACGCGTATCCCTGTTGGGTATTACCACAAGAAATTTGTGGTGAACGCGATGCTGATTTCCGCGTTGGTCATGCAGCTTGCTGTGGTGGTTGTTGGCGTTGAGGTGAACGGTAACCGTAACTGGCTGAAAATCCCCGGCGTTGTGCAGATTCAGCCATCGGAATTTTCGAAGCTGGCGATTATTATGTGGCTGGCATGGGTGTACAGCCGTCACGGCGATATTTCTCACAGCATTTGGCGTACTCTATTCCCCTCGATTTATGGTGTGGGCGCCCTGGTGCTGCTGATTATGCTCGGTGGCGATATGGGTACCGCCATGGTGTATGGCTTCATCTTTGTGGGCATGATGTGGCTGGCGGGTGCTTCTCGTAGCTCGTTGCTGAAGATTGGCGGCGCGTTTGCGATGCTGGCGCTGTTGGGTGTTTTCAGTAGCGCGAACCGTGTGGCTCGTATCTTCGGTATCTGGGGTTCGTGTACGAACGCTAACTGCGATCAGGCGAATTCTGGTGAGGTGGCGCTGGCAACCGGTGGTTTCCTCGGTGTTGGTCTGGGCCAGTCGCGTCAGAAGTATAACTACCTGGCTGAGGCGCATAATGACTATATTTTTGCCATTATTGGTGAGGAGCTGGGTCTGCTGGGCACTTTGGCAGTTCTGCTGCTGTATGTAGGTCTGGTGTACTGCGCAGTGCGTATTATGCTGCGCACTACTGACCCCCTGGTGCGTTTGGCTACGGGCGGCATCATGATTTGGTTGAGCTCTCAGGCGATTATCAATATGGCCATGGTGTCCCGTATTTTACCGGTGATTGGTGTGCCTCTGCCGTTTGTCTCCTATGGTGGTTCGTCGCTGTTGTCCTCGTTGTTTGCGGCGGGTTTGTTGTTGGCGTTTGCGTGGCAGACTCCGATGCGTGGCGCAGCGGCACCGTCGAATATTGAAACCCAGAGTGCGCGTGAGGTTCGTCGTGCGAATGCTGACTGGAAGCGTCGTACGCCGTTGCAGATTGTGCTGAATCAGGAGGAGGCAGCTCGTGCGGCTGCCGGTGGCCACCTACTGAAGGAACATAACCCGTTTGCGCTGATGTTTGGTCCGGAGAGTACGTTGCGCCGCTGGTTGGGTTTTGCGCCGGATCAGCAGCGTGAGTTGGCACGTATGGCTCGTGAGCAGGAGAAGAAGCGTATCCGTCAGGAGAAGGCTCGTATACACGAGGAGGAGGTTCGTCGTCGTCAGGAGGCGGCGCAGGCTCGTGAGGAAGCTACCCCTGTGAAGGCGGAGCAGAAGGCCGAGGCCCAGAAGCAGAAGGTCTCTCAGAAGCCTGCACCGACGAACCCAGCTCCGAAGAAGGCATCCGCTCAGCCTCGTACCGGTCAGCAGGCTCGTGTTGCGAGTGGGCTGCCCACGCAGGGTCGTCCCGCTCAGGCTCGCCTTGCTCAGAAGGCGACCGCTGCGAAGCCTGCAGACCAGATGCCCTCGGCTCCGAAGCAAGCTGCACCGAAGCAGGCTGTACAGCAGCGCTCCGCTCAGCCTCGTACCGCTCAGCAGCCTGTTGCTCAGAAGCGAGTGCAGCAGCCTCGTGGTGCTCAGCTCCGTAGCGCGCAGCACCGTCCGTCGGGTTTGCTGCCTGCGGGTCTGCAGCCGTTGCATCCTGAGGATCGTCAGCGTCGTGCCCAGCGACAGGGCAACCCTCGACAGGGTGCTCCGCGTCAGGCAACGCCGCGACAGGGCGCCCAGGCAAAAGGTGTTCCGAAGGATGACGCTCAGCAGGTGCAGCGTCCGGCTCAGGGCGCGGCTCGGAACTCGGCTCAGCGCGGCACCCGCAGGCAGAGTTAGCCTCTGCAGGGGTGAAAGGCTCGCGGCCGGAGCATGCTGTTCGGGCTACTATTTGAGCCTCCACTTGCACTGAATAAGAGATAAAGCCCTCGCCGTTGAGTCATAGCTCGACGGCGGGGGCGCTCTATTGAACAGATGCGATAGCGTAAAATAATCCTGTATCGATGTGTTGGGAGAAAGATCTATGACGAAGAAGACGCGCTCTATAGTCTTCGCCGGTGGTGGCACCGCCGGTCATATTAATCCGATGCTCGCGATTGCGCGTGCGGTTCGTGATCTTGAGCCGAACGCTAAGATTCTGATGCTGGGCACTGCGGACAAGATGGAAGCCGAGCTGGTTCCGGCAGCTGGTTTCGATATTGAGTTTATTCCCCGTGCGGCGTTCCCCCGTAGCATCAACCGTGCAGCTTTTGCTTTCCCCGCTAAGTTCTTGGGTGGCCTGTCGAAGACCCGCCGCATCCTCAAGGATGTAGATGCGGATGTGGTCGTTGGCGTGGGTGGCTACGTGTGCCCGCCAGCGTATTTGTCGGCGTTGAGCACTAAGATTCCCGTGGTGATTCACGAGGCGAACGCGAAGCCCGGTTTGGCGAACCGCCTGGGTGGCACGTTCGCTAAGTTCACCGGTGTTGCATTCCCTAACACTCCTTTCCCGCGCGCAACCCTGGTAGGTATGCCGATGAAGGATGAGATTGCCTACCTGAACCGTGAGGCGCACCGTTCGAAGGCTCGCCGTAACCTGGGTCTGGACCCGCAGAAGCCTACCGTGATTGTCACCGGTGGTTCGCTGGGTGCGCAGAGCCTGAACAATGCGGTGGCGGCGTGCCGTGACCACTTTGCGGAGTGGGACTTCCAGATTCTGCATATTACCGGTAAGGGTAAGACTGTTCTGGATGAGAATGGTGAGCCGTTGAGTGAGCCGAATTACCGTCAGATTGAGTTCAGCAACGGCATGCAGGATGTGTACGCTGCCGCTGATCTTCTGCTGGTGCGTTCGGGCGCGGCGACTGTCAGTGAGGTTGCTGCAGTGGGTGTTCCCGCGATTTTTGTGCCGCTTCCCATTGGTAATGGTGAGCAGGCTCTGAATGCTCGTTCTCTGGTGGAGGCGTCTGCGGCTCTGCTGGTGAAGGATGCAGAGGTCACCGGTGAGTGGTTTGCCCGTGAGATTCCGGCTCTTATGGCGAATCCGGAGGAGTTGGAGCGCATGGGCGCTGCGGCGTATGAACTTGGTATCCGTGACGCGGCACGCGTTATGGCTGAAGCAGTATTGAAAGCAGCTGAGAAGTAATGACTGAATTGATGAATCTTGAGATGGTGCTGCCGGCACCGCTGAACCCGCCGTTCCCTGAGCGTGCGAAGATGAGCGAGTTGGGTCGTGTGCACTTCATCGGCATTGGTGGTGCGGGTATGAGCGCTATTGCCGTTTTGATGCTGCAGGCTGGTGTGACGGTGAGCGGATCTGACCGCGCCGAGTCGGCTACTGTTGAGTCTTTGCGTGCTGCGGGTGCTCGTGTGGCTGTTCCTCAGCAGGCTGAGAACATTGTGGATGTTGATACCGTGGTGATTTCTACTGCGATTCGTGAGGATAACCCGGAACTTGCTGCCGCTCGTGCGCAAGGTCTGCGTGTGCTGCATCGTTCTGAGGCGCTCGCCGCTGTGATGGGTGAGTCTCAGGTGGTTGCTGTTGCCGGTACTCACGGTAAGAGCACGACCAGCTCCATGATTTCTGTGATGTTTGATCAGCTGGGTGCACAGCCGTCCTTCGCGGTGGGTACTGTGATTACTGGTCGCGGCACGAACGCCCATCTAGGTACTCAGGGCCCCGAGTCGATTTTTGTGGCTGAGGCTGATGAATCGGACGGCTCGTTTGTGCGTTACCGCCCGGCTATTGCTGTGGTGACGAATGTTGAGCCGGACCATCTGGATTTCTATAAGACGGACGAGCGTGTCTTTGAGGCGTTCAACCGTTTTGTGGGTTCGCTGGCACCTAACGGTGTTGTGGTGACCTGCGCCGATGATGAGGGTGCGACGGCTTTGGCGGTTCATTCTCGTGCGGCGGGTGTTTCCGTTGTGACCTACGGTGAGTCTGAGGATGCTGACTTGCGCATTAGCGAGATTACCAGCGCGGGTTCTTCCTCTTCTTCGCACCTTTCCTGGTCTTTTGAGTGCCGCGGTGTGCGTTATGAAGGCCAGCAGAATCTTGCGCTGAAGGTGCCCGGTATTCATAACCAGCTGAACGCTTCGGCTGCTTTTGCTTCGGCGTTGATTTCTGGTTACGAGGCTGTTGATATTGCTCGTGCGCTGGCTGAGTTTGTGGGTGCTGACCGCCGCTTTACCCTGCGCGGTGAGGTTGCTGGTGTGAAGGTCTTTGATGATTACGCGCACCACCCGACTGAGGTTTTCCGTGCCCTGGAGACCGGTCGTACCGTGGCTGATGGTCATAGCCTGTACGTGATTTTCCAGCCGCACCTGTTCTCTCGTACTCGTGAGTTCGCGAAGGAGTTCGCGGAGGCCCTGTCGGTGGCTGACCGCGCTCATGTGCTGGATATTTACCCTGCTCGCGAGTTGCCGATTGAGGGGGTAACCAGTGAATTGATTACCGGTGCTGGTTTCTCTGAGGTTCGTTACGCTACCGCTGAGGGCGCTATTGAGGATATTGTGACCTGCGCTCAGGACGGCGATATTGTGATGACTGTGGGCGCTGGTGACGTGACCGCTTTGGGTGCGCGTCTGCTGGAGTCCTTGGGGATCCGTCACGGTGGCGAGTCGAAGAAGTCGGAGGCTTAGGCTGTGCCGATGAGTTCTGGTCTCTCTGCGGAGGGGCATTCCTCCTCGCGCGCGCCAAAGGCTCCGCGTTCGCGTGCTCGTCTGCGTGCTCAGCAAGTAGCTGAGAATGCGAAGACTGAGGTGGCACCGGTTGAGGCGGTACAGGCTAAGTCCGTGCCACCTCAGCAGGTGAAGGCTTCGGTAACAAAGGCTGAAGTGCCTCAGGCTGAACCTCAGCCGACTGGTGCTGCTCAGACTGATGTTACGAAGCCTACTGGGTCTGTAGCCTCCGAGGCTTCTGCACAGCCTGCTGTTGCGCAGTCTGCCGCTACTCAGTCTTCGAGTTCCGTTCGACACATGCCGCGTAAGCCTGTGCATAAGGCTTCAATGCAGAAGAATTCTGAATCTTCGGCGTCCAAGAGCGCTTCGGAGGTTCATTCTTCGGCGCAGTCTTTGAAGGATTCGGTGCGTTCGGCGCTGATGACCGGTCGTACCGTGTCTGAGGTGGAACACGCTCCCGAGCTGTTTGATGTTGAGGCGTTTGAGGATTCTTCTTCGAAGAGCGGCTCTGCTCAGACTGCATCCTCGCAGTTGGTGAAGAGCGTAGATAGGGGTAGCGATAAGGACGCTGACAAGAAGTCGGCGTCCACCGCTGGCAAAGCATCTGCCGGTTCTGTTGAATCTCACGAAGAGTCTGTCGCTCAGAAGGCTGAAGAAAGCGCCGATAAGGCGGGGGAGAAGGCTGCCGAAGACCCTCGCCCCGCGAGCCGTTTTGGTCGTTGGCGTGCCGAGCGTGAGCAGCAGCGTGCAGCGGAGATTGAGAAGGAACGCGAGCGTGCGAGCCGTCAGGCTCACCGTGAGCGTCTGCGTCAGGATCCGGGCCTAGACGGTCTGCGTGCAGAGGAGCGCTCCCGTAAGGAGCGTTTGCCTCTGACTCGTGCCCGTAAGCTGCTGTACACCGCCTCGGTGCTGGCTATTATTGCGGTACTGTACGTGGTGCTGGTCTTCTTCTCGCCCCTGTTGGCGACTCAGAAGATTACAGTGCGCGGCACATCCCTGCTGGAAACCACCCAGGTGGAGCAGAAGCTGGGGCCTCTGCGCGGGGTTCCGCTCACTCGCATTGACGAGAAGAAGGTGCGTGAGCTGATTGGGCAGGATAACGTGCTTCGTAGCGTGCAGGTGGAGAGCCGTCCGCCGCATGAGCTGGTGGTGACCCTGAAGGAGCGTACCGCTGTTGCGGTTGTGAAGCAGGGAGATACGTACCATACTGTTGATAGCGATGGTGTGAGCCTGCTCGAGTCGGCGACTCAGCCCGATACTTCGGTGCCGCTGGTTCGTTTCAGCGGTGATGATCCGAAGACTTCGGACGAATTCCGCACCATTTCTACGGTGCTCTCGGCGATGCCCTCTGAACTTCTAGTTCAGGTTAAGGAAGCTGGTGCCACCTCAACCTCAAGTATCACTATAACCTTGAGGGATAATACTACGGTGCAGTGGGGAACCGCTGAAGAGAGCGAGTTGAAGGCGAAGGTCCTGCTCTCCCTGCGCCAGGCTATTGCCAAGCGTGCTCAGGAAGAGAAATCTTCCGAAGCACAGATGCAGAATGTGACCATCTACGATGTGTCTGCCCCGCGCGTACCGGTGACCCGATAGGGGAACCATTCAGGCGCTATATCCTCCCTTTTTGTGTTAAATCCACAAAAAGAGGGGGTAATTGCGCTTTGTGACTAGGAACCAGCAAAAACAGTTTGGTATCCTAGCAGATAAAGTCATTCTTTAGAGGAAACCTTTAGGCTTAGATTAAGCTGCGGGTCTTCCGAAGCTGGAACACGGAACAATCGAGGAATACATGGACGCTGGAACTCCCCAGAACTACTTGGCAGTCATCAAGGTCGTTGGTATCGGCGGCGGTGGCGTCAACGCAGTCAACCGCATGATTGAGGTTGGTCTGCGCGGCGTTGAGTTCATTGCTATCAACACTGACGCTCAGGCTCTGCTGATGTCCGATGCAGACGTTAAGCTGGACGTTGGTCGTGAGCTGACCCGCGGTCTTGGCGCGGGCGCAAACCCCGAGGTTGGCCGTCAGGCAGCCGAGGATCACGCGCAGGAAATTGAGGAAGTCCTCAAGGGCGCAGACATGGTCTTTGTGACCGCAGGTGAGGGCGGTGGCACCGGTACCGGTGGCGCACCCGTCGTGGCACGTATTGCCCGCTCCCTCGGCGCTCTGACCATTGGTGTGGTGACCCGTCCCTTCACCTTCGAAGGCCGCCGCCGCTCCAACCAGGCTGAGACCGGTATCGCTGCTCTGCGCGATGAGGTTGATACCCTGATCGTTATTCCGAACGATCGACTGCTGTCGATTTCGGATCGTAACGTCTCCATGCTGGACGCATTCAAGTCCGCTGACCAGGTTCTGCTCTCCGGTGTGCAGGGCATTACCGACTTGATTACCACCCCCGGCCTGATTAACCTTGACTTCGCTGACGTTAAGTCCGTCATGCAGGGTGCAGGCTCGGCTCTGATGGGTATCGGCTCGGCATCCGGTGAGGACCGTGCCGTGAAGGCAGCTGAGCTGGCTATCGCTTCGCCGCTGCTGGAAGCATCCATCGACGGTGCACATGGCGTTCTGCTGTCCATTCAGGGTGGCTCAGACCTGGGTCTGTTCGAGATCAACGAGGCTGCACGCCTGGTTCAGGAAGTTGCTCACCCCGATGCAAACATCATCTTCGGTGCTGTTATTGACGACGCACTGGGCGATGAGGCTCGCGTGACCGTGATTGCTGCTGGCTTCGACGCAGTGAACCCGGAGACCAACTCCAACGCTTCCACTGCTGCAGTTACCCAGGCTCAGCGCACCCAGGCATCCTTCGGCGGTTCCACCGCTCCGGCTGCTAACGGCTACGGCTACAACGCACCCGCTGCTGCTCCGGCTTCCACCGGCGCTGCTGGCTTCGACGTTGACCTTCCCCCAGTTGTGGAGGAAGCTCCGGCTCGCCGCGACACCCTGGACGTCCCTGACTTCCTGAAGTAGTCTGCCCGGCTGTGAACGCCTAAGCGTTGCACGGCTGAGAGTCCTATGAAGCTATAGGGGAGCTGAGAAACACGCACATTGTGCTGTTCTCGGCTCCCCTTTGCTATACCCGCCGTTATACCCGCTGACCTCTGATAAGGAATGGAAGATGAGCGATAATCCCAAACCTTCGTTACTTGCCTCTGCCGATACCCTCACCTTGGGCCCCTGGCGTGTGCGGGTAGGTTTCACCTCCCGCGCGGCGGGCAACCTGGGCCTGCACGTGGACGATGAGCTCGGTGGCGGTATGGACGCATCCCTGGTGCGTACCCTCAACCACCGTGCCGCCCTGGAGGATGCGCTGGGTACCGACCCGTTCTTTTACCTGAACCAGGTGCACGGTGTGCAGATTGCCCGCCCGGAAGACTACGCGGTGGAATCCTACGCGCCCGGTGCCCCGCAGGAGCGTACCGCTAAGCGTGCCCGAGCGGTGCTGGAGAACTCCCCGGTGGCCGATGCCGCCATCAGCAGTGAGGGTGTGCCCCTGGCGATTATGGTGGCGGACTGCATCCCGGTGGTGCTGGTGGGTGAGCGGGTCGCGAACTGGCAGCCGATTCTTGCGGTAGCCCATGCTGGCCGCCGCGGCCTGCTTGACGGTGTACTCCAGCAGACCGTGCAGCGGATGCGTCAGCTCGGCGCGGAGAAAATTATCGCGTGGCTGGGCCCGAGTATCTGCGGTAGCTGCTACGAGGTACCCGAAGATATGCGCGCCGAGTCCACTGAACTGATTCCGCAGGTGCATGCGGTGACCAGCCAGCAGACCCCCGGACTGGATCTGCCCGCCGGCGCCCGTGCGGTGCTGGAAGAGGCGGGCGTGCAGGTGAGCATGGACTGTGCGCGGTGCACGTTTGAGGAGCCTGAGGTGTATTCACATCGCGGGTTCACGAACCGCGGTGAGAAGCCGGGCCGCATCGCGGGTCTGGTGTGGGTTCAGAAGTTGGAAGAGCCCGCCGCGTAGAGACGCTGAAGGAGAGAAGATGCCTGAGATGAATGTAGAAGAACAGAACCTGCACTACACTCCCGAACGCGCCGAGCAACTACTGCAGAACTACCGTCGCGTGCTTGCGCGTATCCGCGCCGCGGAGCAGGACCGTAGCGCGGTGCGTACTGAGGCGAGCGCCTCAGTGCAGCTGGTGACGGTCACGAAGTTCTTCCCCGCCTCTGACGCAGCGGCGCTGCTGGATGGGGGAGTGGCCCTCTTCGGTGAGAACCGCGACCAGGAGGCGAGTACGAAGGCTCGCGAGCTTGCCGCCTACTGCGCCCAGCGTGAGGTGCAGCCCCCGCACTGGGCGTTTATTGGCCAGTTGCAGACGAATAAGGCGAAGTCTGTGGTCAAGTACGCCTCCAGCGTGCATTCAGTGGACCGCCCCTCCCTGGCGGACGCGCTGGCGAAGGCGTACACAAACCAGCTCGCGCGCTTCGAGGCGGGGGAGGCACCCGCACCCGCGGCGGCGGAGCAGGGTGCGCTGACCTGCCTGGTGCAGGTGTCCCTGGCAGAGGTTGCGACGGCTGGCCACGCCGCTGAGGGCGCGCGCGGTGGTACGAGCGCCTCTGAGCTGCTGGAGTTGGTGGAGCGCATCGAGAACCACGAGCATTTGCGCTGTGGTGGCGTGATGGCGGTGGCGCCGCTGGGAATGAACCCTGATGAGGCATTTGAGAAGCTCTACGGGCTGGCGTTGCTGGTGCGTGAGCAGGTGCCGCATGCGACCGAGATTTCTGCCGGTATGAGCGGGGATTTGGAGGCTGCGGTGCGTTGGGGCTCGACCTGCGTGCGCGTGGGTAGCGACATCATGGGTAAGCGCCCGGCGCTCTAGCCTCGCCCAAGCTACGCGCCGTGCGTTGCCTATCGCACTCTGGACTGCTTTCGGTACAAACTGCGGCATAATCATCGGTGCCCTTGACCGCCTGCGCGGGGCGTGCGCTGGTAATATATACATGCCGGTGCATGGCGTACCGTTACGCACACACCTTCTGATGACGCACTACGGCAGAACCTGTACACCACCAACGTGAAAGAACAGCGAGAGAATCATGGCGAAACAAAGCCGTCTGGCGGGTTTCCTCGGCCTGGAACGATACCAGAACGCTGAGACGACGCCGGAAGAATCCCCGCAGGCTGTGCAGGCTGACTCCCGCCGGGAGGCAAACGCCTCCGCAGGGCAGGCTGCTATAGCACAGAAGACCGACAGCTCTAACAGGCTCTCAGCACTGCCCGGCTCAGCACAGTACAGCGTTGCCGAGTCGCAGAGCGCAACCTACCACCTGCAGGACGAACCCCCCTATACTGAACAAGAAGTGTACCAGCAAGCTAATAGCTACGATGACGGTACAGAAACCGAGTATCTGGACGCAGAAGAAACTGCCGACGGACGAGCAACCGTAGATGCAGCGGCATACGCCACCGCTCATACACCTGAAACCACAGCTGATCTGGCGGAAACCGAGCAGACTTGGGACGACGTCAGCGCAGACAATTGGGAGGACACCCCGGTGCCGAATACCGAATACACCGAGCAGTACGCCGAGACGTACTCCAACGACGGCTACTACGACCAGGGCTACGAGCCCGAAGAAACCAACGGATACACCTACGGTTACGAGGAAGAAGAGGACGAATTGCGCCGTATCACCACTATCCACCCCCGCTCCTACAATGACGCAAAGATCATTGGTGAGGCATTCCGCGAGAACATCCCCGTGATTATGAACGTGGAAGAAATGCCTGACGCAGACGCAAAGCGCCTGGTGGACTTTGCATCCGGTCTGGCATTCGCGCTGGAAGGCCGCATTGAGCGCGTCACCGCTAAGGTGTTTCTGCTGACCCCCTCCAACCTGGAGGTTCTGGGCGTGGCTAATTCCGAGGTTCCCGCCGGCTTTGAGACCGACGGCGAATTCCCCTTCGACCAGGGCTAAGGACTGATAGATGGGTTATATTTTCGCCCTCATTACAATCGTTGTCTACGTTCTCTACATTGCGATGCTGTTGCGCATGCTCTTTGACTGGGTGCGCATGTTCGCTCCGGAGTGGCGACCCAAGGGCTTTGTGCTACTCTTCGCCAGCGGCGTGTACGCGGTGACGGACTGGCCGATGAACCAGCTGCGCCGCCTGATCCCGCCGGTTCGTGTGGGTAACGTTGCGTTGGATACCGGCTTCCTGATTTTGATTGTTGTGTTGTCTCTGCTGCTGAGCATTATGATGCGGATGACAGCGGCATTCTCCTAAACCGCTCCGTTGAGAGGTTAGAGAACAATGTTGTAGAGCCCCGCCTGCGCTCTAAACCCTGTGGGTTGGAATGCTGGCGGGGTTTTCTGTGCCTGATTGCTGGATTGATTGCGGTGTCCCGCTCCGTGGCTGAGGTAGCTTTCCGTGACAGGTTACAAGCTGGGTTCGCGAGCTACATCAGATGATGAGAAATGCACCTGTCAGCAGATACTGAGCCTGATATGGCGGGGGATAAGGGAGGACGCGTCACGTGGTGAATCCCACCCTTGTGCCGAGTACATATTTTGTTATTCAGCCGATATATAACCGGGCACAGAAACCAAAGAATAGTAGAATTGGTGCCAATGACTGCATCGCGGTATAGCCATACCCCTGAACTATTGGGGTGGCGAATTCGCTGCACTTAATTCATCACCAACCCCGTAGAGATATTTAGAGGAGAAGCCCATGGCAATCACCCCCGAAGACCTGATCACTAAGAGCTTCAAGGTCGTGACCGAAGAGTCCGGTTACGACCGCAACGAGGTCGACGATTTCCTGGACGAGCTCGTTGTCGAACTGCGTGCACTCTACTCCGAGCGTGATACCCTCGAACGCCAGGTTGAGCAGCTCTCTGCAAACGCACCCGATTCCCCCGCAGCGGCTGTAGCACCCGCACAGTCTTCCGCGGCACCGTCTGGACCTCAGGATGCGGCGGCACTGCTCGCCATGGCACAGAAGGTTCACGACGACTATGTGGCACAGGGCGAAAAGGCTAAGGCGGAACTGCTCGAAGAAGCAGAGAAGAAGGCAGACGCTATGGTGAGCGAAGCTCAGCAGCAGCGCGAAGAGATTCTCTCTCGCCTCACCGATGAGAAGGAAGAGCTGGAGGTCGCTGTTGAGGCTCTGCGCGGCTTCGAGAGCCGCTACCGCTCCAAGCTGCTGCAGCACCTGGACGCACAGGTTCAGGAGCTCAAGAACCTCAAATCTATCGAGGCTTCCGCATAAAACAGCGTGTCTGAATAAGCTAACGACGCTTTGAAGCGTATGCCGCTCGGATTCTTTCTCTTCCACCGCTATTCACTGGGGGGATCGAGAGAACCGGGCGGTATTCTCATGTCCGCCCGGCATGACTCAAGAACCCAGCGTGCGAAGCGGGGGAGAGTACCCGCAAAATCACCCAGAATACTCGATGCACTACCCCGATTTGCTAAGCTAGAGGGGCACTATCGAACGCGAGCGCATCCCGCCTCCGCACCGCAGGTCCGCCACACCGTAGGCGCAGCAACCGGCACAGACTAGAGGAGAGCTATGACCAACATCCCCAAGACTGCTGAATCCTCAGTCTCACAGGTAGCCGATAACGCCGCCGAAGAAGCTACTGGTCACCGCGTGCGCATCCTTTCTGGACGCTCCGCGGGTATTCTCGCGCTCGTGCTTGCCGCCGTCGTGTTCGCTATCGATCAGGGCACGAAATACCTGGTCGTTACTCAGATGCAGTTGGGGGAACGCGTTACCGTCATTGACGGGCTGCTGTGGTGGTACTCGATTCGTAACTCTGGCGCCGCATTCAGCATGGGCGAGAACGTCACCTGGGCCTTCACCCTCGTCATGATCGCCGCCGCATCCGTGGTACTGTACCTGCTACGCCGCACCCGCGCCCTGTCCTGGACGCTCGCATTAGGTGGCCTGCTCGGCGGAATCTGCGGCAACCTTTTCGACCGTCTCTTCCGTGAGCCCGGCTTCGGCTCCGGCCACGTGGTCGATTTTATTTCCGTACCGAACTTCGCGATTTTCAATATTGCAGACTCCGCAATCTGCGTGTGCATGGCGTTCATCGTGCTGCTGAACTTCAAAGGTCTGAACCTCAACGGCACCCGCGTGCAGGCGCCCGCTGAAGAAACCTCGGCTGACGAGGCCCTGGCTGGTGACAAGAACGCGGCTGAGAAGAACAGGGCAGCGAAGAGCGCCAAGTAGCTTTCCCTCCTCCGCTACATGCCTCGGCTACATCGTAGCCACATGCGCCTACAGACGTTTTCACACAGAGACGTTTTCACACAGCCCCTCCCACACAGACAACTAAAGCAAGCACCACCCGAAGGAGAGCCGCATGAGCGAAACTACCAACGCCACCGAAGAATCGGCAGGTATCCGCGCCGAATTCACCGTTGAAGGCGCGCTTTCCGGTATGCGCCTGGACGCCGCGCTCGCCGGTGCCCTCGACGCGCCGCGCACCCGCACCTCCGGGTGGATTCGTGATGGCCACGTGACCGTGACCAACAACGGCAAGGTCGTGAAAATCGGCAAGTCCTACAAGCTGTCTGTAGGGGACGAAGTCGTCGTGGATGCACCCGCACCGCGTGATCTGGCAGACATCCGCCCCGAAAAGGTGGACGGCTTTCGTATCGTGCACCTGGACGACGACATCGTCGTGGTGGACAAACCCGCAGGCGTGGCGGCACATCCCTCACCGGGCTGGCACGGCCCCACCGTCATCTCCGCGCTCATGGGCGAGGGCATTTCGGTTGCTACTTCCGGCGCGGCAGAACGCCAGGGCATCGTGCATCGTCTGGACGTGGGCACCAGCGGCCTGATGGTCGTAGCCCGCAGCGAACGCGCCTACACCGCACTCAAGCGAGCCTTCAAGGAACGCACCGTGGACAAGGTCTACCACACCCTCGTGCAGGGCCTGCCCGACCCGCTGCACGGCACCATTGACGCACCCATTGGCCGCCACCCCGGCAACGAATGGAAGTTCGCCGTGGTCGAAGACGGACGCAACTCCATTACCCACTACGATGTGCTCGAAGCCTTCGGCCCCGCATCGCTGGTCGAGGTACACCTGGAAACCGGACGCACTCACCAGATTCGTGTCCACTTCTCTGCGTTGCGCCACCCCTGCTGCGGCGACCTCACCTACGGCGCCGACCCGCGCTTTAGCGCCGAACTGGGCCTGACCCGCCAGTGGCTACACGCGCACCGCCTGGGCTTCGATCACCCCGGCACCGGCGAGCGCGTAACCTTCAACAGCGAGTACCCGCTCGACCTGTCCTACGCGCTGACCGCTCTGCGCGAGGGTAAGGTTCAGCTCGGCTAGACAGTCGGCTAGCTATAGCAGCCCGCACGCCGCCGCACACAGCTTCACCTTCACCGCCCATCCTCCAGCCCATACCTCCAGGAGATTCCCGTGGCAACCAAAGAATTTACGCACCTGCACGTGCACACCGAGTACTCGATGCTCGACGGTGCCGCGCGCCTGGGCGACTTGTTCACCCACGCTAAAGAACTCGGCATGAAGTCCATGGCGACCAGTGACCACGGCTTCCTCTTTGGTGCCTTCGACTTCTGGCGCCAGGCTAAAGCGCACGACATTAAGCCCATCATTGGTGTGGAGGCGTACCTGACCCCCGGCACGCACCGCACCGACCGTTCGCGTGTGCGCTGGGGCGACGGTTCCCGCGACGACGTCTCCGGCGGTGGCGCGTACACCCATATGACGATGTGGGCTGAAACCACCGAGGGTATGCACAACCTGTTCCGTGCCTCCTCGATTGCTTCGCTGGAAGGTCAGCTGTACAAGCCGCGTATGGACCGTGAGGTGCTGCAGACCTACTCGAAGGGTCTGATTGCGACCACCGGTTGCCCCTCCGGTGAGGTTCAGACGCGCCTGCGCCTGGGTCAGTTCGATGAGGCAGTCCAGGCGGCGAGCGAATTCCGCGATATTTTCGGCAAGGACAACTTCTACTGCGAGGTCATGGACCACGGCCTGGACATTGAACGCAACGTCCAGGAGGATCTGCACCGCCTCGCCAAGAAGCTGAACCTGCCCTTCGTCGCAACCAACGACCTGCACTATACCCGCCAGGAAGACAACACGGCTCACGCGGCGCTGCTGTGCGTGCAGTCCGGCTCGACCCTTACCGACCCCAAGCGCTTCAAGTTCGACGCGGATAACTTCTACCTGCGCTCGTCAGAAGAGATGTACGCCCTGTTCGGTGACATTCCCGGCGCGTGTGAGAACACCCTGGAAATCGCTGAACGCTGCAACGTGGAGTTCAATACCAAGGCGAATTACATGCCGAACTTCCCCGTGCCCGAGGGCGAAAACGAGGAATCCTGGTTCGTGAAGGAGGTCGAGAAGGGCCTGCACTACCGCTTTCCGCAGGGCGTTCCCGACGCTGTGCGCAAGCAGGCAGAGTACGAGGTGGGGGTTATTACCTCCATGGGCTTCCCGGGCTACTTCCTCGTGGTCGCAGACTTTATCAACTGGGCGAAGCGCAACGGTATTCGCGTGGGTCCCGGCCGTGGTTCCGGTGCAGGCTCCATGGTCGCGTACGCGATGCGTATTACCGACCTGAACCCGCTCGACCACGACCTGATTTTCGAGCGATTCCTCAACCCCGACCGTGTCTCCATGCCCGACTTCGATGTGGATTTTGACGATCGTCGCCGCGGCGAAGTTATCGACTACGTGACCGAAAAGTACGGTGAAGAGAAGGTCGCACAGATTGTCACCTTCGGCACCATTAAGGCGAAGCAGGCGCTCAAGGACGCCTCCCGCGTGATGGACCAGCCGTACTCGGTTGGCGAGCGCCTCACCAAGGCGATGCCGCCGGATGTCATGGGCAAGAACATCGCCCTAGCGAATGTGTACAACGAAGAGGATAAACGCTACGCCGAGGCGGCAGATTTGCGCGCCCTCATTGAGGACCCGGTCGATAAGATTTACGGCCAGGTATTCGAAACTGCGAAGGGCTTGGAGGGTCTGAAGCGCCAGTGGGGCGTGCACGCTGCGGGCGTGATCATGTCCAGCAAGGACCTCGTGGACGTGATCCCCGTGATGCGCCGCGAGGCCGACGGCCAGGTCATTACCCAGTTCGATTACCCCACCTGTGAGGGTCTGGGCCTGATTAAGATGGACTTCTTGGGTCTGCGTAACCTCACCATCATCTCTGATGCGGTGGAGAACATTAAGGCTAACCGAGGCATTGACCTGGACCTTGAGTCCCTCTCTCTGGATGACCCGGAATCGTACCGTCTGCTGGCGCGCGGCGACACTCTCGGCGTGTTTCAGCTCGATGGCGGCCCGATGCGCTCGCTGCTCAAGCTCATGGAGCCCGAGGAGTTCGAGCACATTTCGGCAGTGTTGGCGCTGTACCGTCCGGGCCCGATGGGTGCGAACTCGCACACCAATTATGCTCTGCGTAAGAACGGTAAGCAGGAGATTGAGCCGATCCACCCCGAGCTGGAAGAGCCGCTGAAGGATATTCTGGACACCACCTACGGCCTGATTGTGTATCAGGAACAGGTGATGGCGATTGCTCAGAAGGTTGCGAACTACACTCTGGGTGAGGCGGACTTGCTGCGCCGTGCGATGGGTAAGAAGAAGAAGGCGGAGCTGGATAAGCAGTACGCTACCTTCCACGACGGCATGATTTCTAACGGCTACTCTGAGGGAGCTATTAAGGCGCTCTGGGATATTCTGCTGCCGTTCTCCGACTACGCGTTCAACAAGGCACACACGGCTGCGTACGGTCTGGTGTCGTACTGGACGGCGTACCTGAAGGCGCATTACCCGCAGGAGTACATGGCTGCGCTGCTGACCAGCGTGGGCGACAACAAGGACAAGCTCGCGCTGTACCTGAATGAGTGCCGCGCCATGGGCATTACCGTGCTCGCACCGGACGTGAACGAGTCCACCCTGACCTTCGCCCCTGTCGGTGACGATATTCGCTTCGGTATGGGCGCAATCCGTAACGTGGGCGCGAACGTGGTCGAAGGTATGATTGCCGCCCGTGAAGAGAAGGGCCGATACGAGTCCTTCAACGACTTCCTGAAGAAGGTGCCGCTGCAGGTGTGCAATAAGCGCACCATTGAGTCGCTTATTAAGGCGGGCGCTTTCGACGATTTGGGCCATACGCGCCGTTCGCTGTCCCTCATTCACGAGGCGGCGGTGGACGCGGCCGTGGTGGTCAAGCGTAAGGAAGCGGCGGGTCAGTTCGACCTCTTCGGTTCCCTCGGCATGGATGATGCTCTGGGTGATGAGCTGACCGTGACCATCCCGGAGGTACCGGATTGGGAGCGCCGCGAGAAGCTGAACTTTGAGCGTGACATGCTGGGCCTGTACGTTTCGGACCACCCGCTGCGTGGCCTGGAGCGTGCGCTCTCGGATGCCGCAAACCATTCGGTGCACGATATCATCGGTGAAGATTCGCACGTGCGCGACGGTGAAACCGTTACCATTGCGGGTATGCTCACCGGCGTTTCGCGCCGTATCGCCAAGTCCAGCGGTAACCAGTACGCCTCCGTGGAGCTGGAAGACCCCTCGGGCGCAACCATTACGGTGATGTTTTTCTCCCGCGCCTACGAGACGATGGGCGCCGCCCTGGCGGACGACCTCATCTGCTCGATTCGTGGCCGCGTTCAGCGCCGCGATGACGGCAGTGTGAACATGAGCGCGCAGGAACTGCAGATCCTGGAAATCAGCGATGACGGCCGCGCCGCACCCATCACCATTATGGTACCCGAGTACCTGGTGACCGAGGTGAACTTGAAGGAGCTGAAGGAGACCCTGCGCGACCATAAGGGCACCGCGGATGTGCGCATGCTTGTGCGTACCCGCGATAAGGAGCAGCTGGTGCTGCTGGATCCGAGTGTGCGCGTGGAACCGAACCCGAGCCTCTTCGGTGAGATTAAGACAATTTTCGGCCCGAGTTGTATTCGACGCTAACGGTAGAAGGTCCCCGCGAGGGGTAAGACTCAGAGTGGATTCTATATGACAAGGTCCACTCTGAGCGTATATTCACCCAAAACATACGGTGTACCCGCTGTATATCACGGTAGAATAGGTATAAATATTCTTGAGCGCTGTATACTCGGGTGCTATCGCCCAGCCAAGGAGAAAAGAATGTACTGCCCCTATTGCAAGCACACCGACTCGCGCGTAGTGGATTCCCGCACCACCGATGATGGCGCCGCAATTCGCCGCCGCCGCCAGTGCACCTCCTGCGCTCGCCGTTTCACGACCGTTGAAACCACCACCATTTCGGTGATTAAGCGTTCCGGCGTGACCGAGCCCTTCGACCGTTCGAAGATTGCCGCCGGTGTGCGTAAGGCATGCCAGGGCCGCCCCGTGGGTGAGGACGATTTGGCAAAGCTCGCCCAGGAAGTTGAAGAGCTGATTCGTGCCCGCGGCCTGGCGGAGATTAACGCGCACGAGGTGGGTCTGACCATCCTGGAGCCGCTGTCGAAGTTGGATGCGGTCGCCTACCTGCGTTTTGCGAGTGTGTACCAGGCGTTTGAGAATCTTGAAGACTTTGAGGAGGCGATTGCGCGTCTGCGTGAGGACCGCATCGCCCAGTAACTTTTTAGCCCAGTAGCTAATGAGTTCAGCCGCTGCTATACGCGCGGTTGGCACACAGAAAGGGGCTGTTCCCGAGATAACTATCTCAGAAACAGCCCCTTTAGCTGTAGCTACACTTTACGCTTCGCCGCGGCGCTGACGCGGCCGCGGGTAAAACAGGAAGCAGCTCTTAAGCTTCGCCTCGACGCTTACGCTCAGGCAGCATACCGCCAGCCCATAGTGCCGCACCGACGATACCCGCGTTGTTACGCAGAGCAGCCATGACCATGGGGGTGCGGATGTGGTCCTCAAAGTAGGGCATGAACTTCTCCGGGTTCTTAGAGATGCCGCCGCCAATGATGAACAGGTCGGGGGAGAAGAGCATCTGAACATGGTCGAAGTAGCGGTACAGGCGCTTGCCGTACTTCTTCCAGGACAGGTCGTGCACCTCGCGGGCACGAGCGGAAGCCTGAGACTCGGCGTTGTGGCCATCCAGCTCCAGGTGGCCCAGTTCGGTGTTCGGGATCAAAACACCGTCATTGATGAGGGCGGAGCCAATGCCGGTGCCCAGGGTGATGACAGCGATTAGACCGTCACGGTTACGGCCCTGACCGTAGGTTGCCTCAGCCAGACCGGCTGCGTCAGCGTCGTTGAGACCGTAGACGGTGCGGCCGCCCAGTGCCTCGCTCATAACCTGCTCCAGGTCGGTGTTAATCCAGGAGTCATCTACGTTTGCTGCGGAGAAGACCATGCCGTTCTTCACTACTGCGGGGAAGTCGATGCCGACAGCGGACTCGGGATCCGGAGCCAGGTCACGGCCCTGCAACTCATCGACTACGCGGCGTACAACCTCAGCCACAGCGGCGGGGGTTGCGGGCTTGGGGGTGTCGATGCGGAAACGGTCCGAAACAAGGTCACCGGTGCGCAGGTCGACGATGCCGCCTTTAATACCGGTGCCTCCAATGTCCACACCAATCTGCAGGTCCTTGGGGGTAGGAGCGGGCAGGCCGTTGATGAGGCTGGGCTCAGCGTAGTTAGCCATAATTTCCTTTCTTTCCTTCGCCTGAGCGGAGAAACATATCTGCGCTATCGAGTAATAATGAATAGATGGTTCGCCAGGTTATCCCTAAAACTTAGATGTCTAAGACAACAACTTAGGGCAGGGTGAGGATGTCCGCGCCGTCAGCGGTCACCACGAGGGTGTGCTCGAATTGTGCGGTGCGCTTGCGGTCGCGGGTGACCACGGTCCAGTCGTCATCCCACAGGTCCCATTCGATGGTGCCGAGGGTCAGCATGGGCTCGATGGTGAAAATCATGCCCTCACGAATCTCAGTGTCGTAGGCGGGTGCCGCATCGTAGTGGGGGATGATGAGGCCCGAGTGGAACTCGCGACCCACACCGTGACCGGTGTAGTCGCGAACTACGCCGTAACCGAAACGTGCCGCATACTTCTCAATGACGCGACCAATCACGTTAATCTGGCGGCCCGGCTTCACAGCCTTAATCGCACGGTTCAGGGACTCTTCAGTGCGCTCAACCAGCAGGCGGGACTCTTCGTCCACGTTACCGATGAGCAGGGTCTTGTTGGTGTCACCGTGCATGCCGTCCAGGTATGCGGTGACGTCCAGATTGAGGATGTCGCCGTCCTCCAGCACGGTGGAGTCCGGGATGCCGTGGCAGATAACCTCATTCAGGGAGGTGCACACGGACTTGGGGTAGCCGCGGTAATCCACGGTGGAGGGGTACGCGCCGTGGTCGCAAATGTACTCGTGAACCAGCACGTCAATTTCGTCGGTGGTGGTGCCGGGTACGCAAATCTTGGAAGCTTCAACGATGGCGCCTGCCGCGATCTTGCCGGCGGCGCGAACCCGCTCAACTTCCTCGGGGGTGTACATGTTCGAGTCGTTACCCTCGTTGGCGGTGGGCTTACCCACGTACTCGGGGCGAACAATGTGCGAGGGGACCGGGCGCACGGGGGTGATGCGTCCGGCAGTCAGGCAACCGACGGGTGCTCGACCGGGCTCTGCGGGAAGATTATGCGAAGTATTCGTTTTGGTTGAAGACATAGTTTCATCTTACCGGGCGTGGGCGGGTTGTGTCCGTTGCCGGGGCTCTAAAAAGCGGCGGATACATAAGCCGTACCTTTTTCCCAGATTGTGAATAAAATTTCATGCAGCCTAGCGGCAAAACTGCGCGGAACGGAAGACAGGAGCGGAAGGCATGGGGCGGACGACCGTGGAAGAGGGGGGGAAGCGCCGTGAGAAGCTCCGCCTGCCTCATTGCCACGAACCGATGCGCGTGAGAAGCTAGAAACACCAACCCCTCACCGTCAAAGGAGAACCCGTGAGCGAGACGAAAAACCGCCTGAGCGACGCAATCGTTTCGGCGGTCGAAAAGACCCTAAACTCCGCGACCGAAGCCACCAGCCCGCACCCCGAAGAGTACTGGTACAACCTGTCCACCGGCGAGGTGGAACGCGGCCAGCAGAGCGCCGTCACCTCCCTGTGGGGCCCCTTCAAAACCTACGAGGAGGCGGCACATGCCATGGACCGCACCCGTGAACGCAACGACGCCTGGGAAAAGGACGGCGGCTGGCTCTAAAGAACGAGCACCCTCAGCCTTACTCACTTGCTCAAGGGGCACGCCGACCAATAGACATAAAACGTGAGACGCGAAGACCCCCGCACCCGGAGCACCGGATACGGGGGTCTTTCTTCTCAAGCTTTTTCTTAAGCTAAAGCCTATTCAAAGGTGTGTTCAGCCGCCGGGAACTCACCCGAACGAACCTGCTCACGATAAGCACGCGCAGCGTCCTCCATGACCTGGCCAACCTGCGCAAACTGCTTCACAAAACGCGGCACGCGACCGGAGCGAACACCCATCATATCCTGCCACACCAGCACCTGACCGGTTGTCACATTCGAGGCACCAATACCAATAGTCGGCACAGCGCCCACAGCTTCATCAACCAGCTGCGCGGTCTGGGCGGTTACCATCTCCATGAGCACGCAGAATGTACCAGCCTCAGCCAGCGCCACCGCATCCTCACGAACACGCTCAGACGCATCGCCGCGGCCCTGCACACGGAAACCACCCAGAGCATGCTCCGACTGCGGAGTGAAACCAACATGAGCCACCACCGGAATACCGGTATGAACCAGGGCACGAACCCACTCAGTCATCGAAGCATCCGCCTCAATCTTGACCGCGTGCGCGCCACCCTCCTTCATCAGGCGAACAGCGCTCGCCACCGCCTGCTGCGGAGACTGCTCATAAGAACCAAACGGCAGATCAGCAACCACCATGGCACGGGAAGCACCGCGAGAAACCGCCGCCACCAGCGGAATCATTTCGTCCAGAGTAATGGTCAGGGTCGATTCGTATCCGAGCACCACATTCGCCGCAGAATCGCCAACCAGCAGCATGTCGATGCCGGCATGGTCAAAAATCTCTGCCGTCAGGGCGTCGTAGCAGGTCAGCATGGAGAACTTCTGCCCGGTAGCCTTAGCCTGCGCCAGGTGAACGGTACGCACCTTCTTGATGGTGTCCAGGTCAAAAGGCTTCGATGTGCTAGCAGCAGCGGGAACAGCCGCTGAGGTAGCGGCAGGCTGTGCCGCGTAAGGCGAAGAGATCTCGGAAGAACGCTCAGTAGTCATGCTGACTATTCTAACCCTGCACGGCTCCAACCTGGTGTACCGCTCGCCCCGAACCTAGTTCCAGATGAGGTTAATGTAGTAGGTCGGGAATGATGCAGCAGCGTTCTTATTCATCAGCTCCGGAATAGCGGAAGAAGCATCACTAAACTCACGCGGCAAATCGCGCTGAATAAGCGCCTGCTGCACCAGCGCATCCCAATACAGCTGCGTAATCGAATAGGTGCAGACTTCCTTCACGACGTCCTCCGCGTAGGACTCCCACGCCGTCTTTGCCGCATCATTAGAGCCGAAGAAACCCTCGTAGCCGCCAGACAGA
This sequence comes from Rothia sp. 27098_8_161, assembly GCF_041432905.1. Classification (NCBI taxonomy): domain Bacteria; kingdom Bacillati; phylum Actinomycetota; class Actinomycetes; order Micrococcales; family Micrococcaceae; genus Rothia; species Rothia sp. 27098_8_161. Next base: position 47,781 of record NZ_JAPWAL010000003.1, read on the forward strand.
CCCGTATCGCAGGCGCTCACCGCGTTCTTCGCGTACTGCAACCAGTAGCTGCGGCTCAACTCATCGGTAGTGTTGAAAGTAAATGCCTCATAGTCTGCCTTCAGCAGGGCGTAAGACGCCTGAACAGAACCGGCAAGCGGGGCGTGCGAAGAGAAGACAATAACGTCCAGAAGAGCAGCGATGTACTCCATCTGCACCTTCTCATACGCAATACCGGACGGCTGAACCGGACCAGAATGTATCTGCACCAGCGCCTCCACCGAGTTCAGGAAACGCTCAATGTCGGCGGTCGCCTTCACCATCAGATTCAGCAGACGCTGAACACACTGATAATCCTCAGCAATCTGCGAGAACAAACCGTAGGACAGGATGCCGCGCTGCGAAGCCGCCGCTACCAGAATCTGGCTCGTCAACCGCTGGCTCTCCGCCTCAGCCTTCGCAACAGTCAACAGCAGGGCACCGCAATACGCCAGGGCGCGACCATCCACCAGCTGGGGCTGCTGCTGATGTAATGGCAGAAGACGCTCATGAAGCTGACGGAAAATCGCACTCTGCGTCAGAGCCTTCTTGCCCCGCTCCTCAGTCTTCAACAGCACGGTGTCTGCCGAGAAATCACGCGGAACAAAACGGCGCGCATCCTCAGCGGTAAACGGCGAATAGGGGCGACCCATCACCGGCTGCAACAGCGACATCGTGGTAAACAGCGAAAAACGAGCCGCCACCGGCCCCAGCGAATCCGGGTAGTTCGGCGCATCCGGCGCATTGACACGCTCCGTGCACAGAGTCAGCCAGGTCTGCTCCACCGCCCGATCAGAAGTAATGCCAGCACCCATACCCAGGATGCTCTCACCGAACGCCTCCGACGGAAGCTTACCGGGGTTCATGACACGCGCCTGCATGAGCGCCACAGCCAGCTCCACCGTATAGTTCGTGCGGCGCTTCTTACCCGCCTCGTCAAGGTTCTGGAACGGACGCACGCCTGCAATCTTCTGACCGCACGCCAGCGTATGCAGCTCCTTGCTCATCGCAAACTGCTGTGGGTTACGCTGCATCATCTTCGACACTTCGTAGGCGCTCTTATGGTTCAGCTTCTCACGGCGCTGAGCACCCTCAGCGGACAGCGCATCATACTTGCCGCGGCTTGCGTGAACATACCAGGCACGAAGTACCTGAAGCGGCAGGAAGAAGAAAGTGTACTTCCACGACCAACTAAAAATAATGACCGGAATAGCCGCGCTCGAACCCAAACGGCCCGTGTAACCGGTCCAGATGAACTCCACAAACGCACCAATCAGCGCCCACGACGCCAAAGTGCGAATCCTAAACGCCACACGGGAGGGGCGGTCCAGCAGGTAGGTCGTGCCGCCAGACTTGTTGTTCTTCATGACTGTCGGGCCAAAGACCGCAACCACAAAAAGGCAGACTAGGTACAACACCAAGAAAACAATGGGAGCGGCAATAAGTAGTAGCCACTCTAAACCGGTAGGGTCGGCAGCAACCATGCTGGTCGCCAGCGGAAGCTGCGCTAATGGAAACTGCGCCAACGGAAACTGCACAGTCGAGGGAAGAATAATGGAATGTGGCATACTCCCATTATCGCAAGGCGACACCGCTCCCCGTCCCGCGAACCCGTCATGTGCTGGGTATCTGAACAAAACCCACACCGCAGAAAAAGTGGGGGAGTGCCCCTCCTAGTATCGCCCAGAATCTGAGCTGCCGTGGCGCAGGAACAAGAATTTACACAAACGAAACCTCTCACCCGCCCGCCACACAGCAGAACCCGATAGGCTAGATAACAACAGGACATACGCCGGGGCAAGGAAGCGCCAGCACCGCTGGCACGTAACCCGGCGGAACCCCTGGAATCCCAAGGGATATGCAGGGCTTTCCGCACCACGGCAGTAAAATTTAGCGCGCCTCCGCCACCCGCAGACGGGTACCACGCGGATGCGCGCCCGCACCGAGAGGGCAACTCATGGACCGCCAACAGGAATTCGTACTGCGCACCATCGAAGAGCGCGACATCCGCTTCATCCGCCTCTGGTTTACCGACGTGGTCGGCACCCTCAAATCCGTTGCGCTCGCACCGGCTGAAGTAGAAAGCGCCTTCGATGAGGGCTTGGGCTTTGACGGCTCCTCGATTGAGGGTTTCTCCCGCATCTACGAATCCGACATGCTGCTGCAACCGGACCCCTCCACCTTCCAGATTCTGCCCTGGCGCGGCGAGGAAGACTACACCTCCCGCATGTTCTGTGACGTGCTTACCCCCGACGGTGAAGTCAGCGCCTCCGACACCCGCGGTGTGCTCAAGCGTGTGCTCAATAAGGCAGCGGAGATGGGCTTTACCTGCTACACCTCGCCCGAAATTGAGTTCTACTTGCTCGAATCCTCCAAGCTCGGCGCTGACGGGTTCCCCGTGCCCGTGGACTACGAATCCTACTTCGACCACACCCCCGGCGGCATCGTGCAGGACTTCCGCCGCAAGGCAGTGACCATGCTGGAAGAAGTCGGCATCTCCGTCGAATTCAGCCACCACGAAACCGGCCCGGGTCAGAACGAAATCGATCTGCGCCACGCCGATGCCCTGCAGACCGCCGATAACGTCATGACCTTCCGTACCGTCATCAAGGAAGTCGCTTACTCACGCGGCATGTACGCAACCTTCATGCCCAAGCCCTTCACGAAGTACGCCGGTAGCGGCATGCACACCCACTTCTCCCTCTTCGAAGGCGACACCAACGCATTTTTCGAAGCGGGTGCCGAATACCAGCTGTCCAAGACCGCACGCCACTTCATCGCCGGTGTGCTCAAGCATGCCCCTGAATTCACCGCGGTCACCAACCAGTTCATCAACTCCTACAAGCGCCTCTGGGGCGGCGGCGAGGCTCCCTCCTACGTCTCCTGGGGCCATAACAACCGCTCTGCCCTCGTGCGTGTGCCCCTGTACAAGCCGAACAAGATGCAGTCCGCACGCATCGAGTACCGCGGTCTGGACTCGGCATCGAACCCGTACCTCGCCTACGCGGTGATTCTTGCCGCCGGTTTGAAAGGTATCGAGAACGAGTACCCGCTCATGCCCGCCGTGACCGAGGACCTGGCCGCCATGACCAACGCCGAACGCCGCGCTATGGGTTACAACCCGCTGCCTGCTTCCCTGCGTGAAGCCATCAACATTACTGAAGAATCCGAATTCATGGCGGAGGTTCTGGGTGAGCAGGTCTTCGAACAGTTCCTACGCAATAAGCGTGCCGACTGGGATCAGTACCAGGCTCAGGTGACCCCCTACGAGCTCAAGTACAACCTTGGAATCCTCTAGCGGTTGGATCCTCTCACCTCCTCGTACGGTGAGTGAGCGCTGACAGCCTCAGGGCGGTACCCGCCACCGGTAACGCACCGGCGGGTACCGCCTACAGATATATCCATTGCACCTATCAGCTTTACCGTTCACCGCTGTTTTTAGCGGCCAAAATTTATACTCCCCACCCCACGGACCTACTCCCTACCCGTAGTTCTCTACCCATGGTTCTCACGCTATGACTGACAGATCCCACTACCCGGCCACCGGGCTCATCCGCATGATCGACCCTGCCAAAGAACCCAAACCGCTGACTGACATCGCTGCCGACGCACTCGGCGACGAGCAGCGAGCCGAAGCCAAACGCAAAGCCCAGCTGCGCCTGCGCACCCGCATGATCGCCACCGGCTTCCACGACCCCTCCAAGGCAGAGCGCTGGCTCAACGCGCCTGAACTGCAGCACGTCTCGCAGGATGCGCTCTTTGCCGGGCTGCGCCTTGCCCCCTCACCGGATATTGCCCTGCCCGCCCTTGTGCGCCTCATTGAGAAGCATCCAGCGGTTGCTGAGCGCGCCAACTGCAGCGAAGAAGAATTCGGCATGTACCGCCTGCTCGGTGCGTCCCAGGCGATTGGCGATTTTCTCTACCGCCGCCCCGAGCACATTGACTCGCTCTTCGACACGCAGGTGTACCCGGCTGAGAGCGCGCTGATTCGCTCCCAGCACCCGGCGTCGATTCTGCCGGAAACCGATGGGGAATTCCTGACCCCCATCGCACCGCTGGACACCCCCTACCGCCGCGATATCCTTACCGCCCTCGGCGCCGACCCCCACGCGGAGCGTCCGCGCGCTGCCGTCGAGCAGACCGGCAAAGACGGCTACGTGACCCTGCGCGTTGCCTACCGTGCCGCCCTGGCGCGTATCGCCCTCATTGATGTGTGCTGTGAAGACCCGGTTGAAATGATGCCCACCATCGGTCGTCACCTCGCTGATCTGGCTGCCGCCGCGCTGGAGGGCGCGCTCGCTATTGCACGCACGGAAGTTGCGGAGGGGCTGGGCCCTGGCTTGGCGGCTCCTCGCCGTGGCGAAGCCGTAAACGCCCTGGACTTGGCGATTATCGGCATGGGTAAGTGCGGTGCCCGCGAGCTGAACTACATCTCTGACGTTGACGTGGTGTACGTGGTTGCGCCCGTGGAACCCGCCGCCACGCCCAATACCGGGGCGGAGGGGGAGAGTGCCCCGCTCAAGCTCACAGAGAACGAATGTTCCACCATCGGCACGGAACTCGTGCACGCCCTCACCCGCGCCATCATGGGCCCCGCGCCCGAACCCGCCCTCTGGGAAGTCGACGCGAACCTGCGCCCCGAGGGTAAAGACGGCCCGCTCGTTCGCACCGTCGAATCCTACGTTCAGTACTACAAACGCTGGGCCGAAAACTGGGAGTTTCAGGCGCTGCTCAAGGCACGCCCCATCGCCGGTTCGGCGCAGCTGGGAGCCCGCTACGCCCGCGCAATCGACCCCTTTGTGTGGGAGTCCGCCGCCCGTGAATCCTTCGTGGAATCCGTGCAGGCGATGCGTGCCCGCGTGACCGACAACATTCCCATACACCAGGTGGGCCGTCAGATTAAGCTGGGCCCGGGTGGTCTGCGCGATATTGAGTTCACCGTGCAGCTGCTACAGCTCGTGCACGGTCGAACCGACCCCGCCGTGCGCACCAAGTCCACCGTGGATTCCCTGGCGGCGCTGACCGCTGTTAGCTACATTAGCCGCACTGACGCCGAAACGTTCAGCCGCGACTACAAGAAGCTACGCGTGCTGGAGCATCGCATCCAGCTGCAGCAGTTGCGTCGCACCCACCTGATGCCCGAGAAGGACGCCGAACAGCGTGCCCTGGCTCGTTCAATCCTGTCCCCGGAACGCAATGGCACGCTCTCCGCTGAACAGATGCTGAAAGCTTGGCAGAAAATTAAACGGAATGTCCGTTCTCTGCATGAGCGAATCTTTTTCCGCCCGCTACTCGCCGCTGTCTCCACGCTCAGCCGCGACGAAGTGGTTCTCAGCGAACAGGCAGCACAGGACCGTCTTGCAGCCCTCGGCTACCGCGACCCGCGCGGCGCTATGCGCCACATCAAGGCACTCACCACGGGACTTTCCCGCAGTGCAGATATCCAGCGTCACCTCATGCCCGTGCTGCTGGGCTGGTTCGCCTGCGGCGTGGACGCGGACGCCGGCCTGCTCGGATTTCGCATCGTCTCCGAATCACTCGGCAGCACCAGCTGGTACCTGCGTATGCTCCGTGACTCACCCGCAGCTGCTGAACGCCTCAGTCAGCTGCTCTCCAGCTCGCGCCTTATGACCGACCTGCTGGAGGACGCCTCCGCCTCTATTGCCTGGCTGGATAAGGTAGCAGACCTCAAGCCGCTGGGGGAGGAAGCGCTCGCTTCTGAGGTGTCTTCTTTGCTGGCTCGTCACGCCGATGCGGTCGAGGCAATGCGCGCCGTGCGTTATATGCGTCGGCGTGAGACTCTGCGCACTGCCATGGGGTGGACTCTGGGCATCGTTGACATTGAGGATACCTGCGCCGGTCTTGCTGCCATTGATGAGTGTACGATTGGCGCGGCGTTGCAGATTGCCCTGCGTGAGCTTCAGGTCACCCCGGAAGGCTCTGAGTCAGCGGAGGAAACTGTGGGGGAGAAGCTGCTCACCCGCATCGCCGTCATCGGTCTGGGCCGCCTCGGCGGCGCCGAGAACGGCTTCGGCTCCGATGCGGACGTCATGTTCGTCCACGAACCCCTCGAGGGGGTCGACGAAGACGCCGCGCAGGAACAGGCGGCACGCATCGTCAACCGTACCCTGGCGCTCCTCAAGCAGCCGGTGAAGCCCGCCATTCGCGCCGAACGGCCCCTCGAAGTGGACGCCGACCTGCGCCCCGAAGGCAAGCAGGGCGCTATTGTGCGCTCGCTGGACTCCTATCGTTCCTACTACGAACGCTGGGCGGAAACCTGGGAATTCCAGGCGCTCACCCGCGCCCGCCCCATCGCCGGCGACAAGGAGCTCGGACGTGTCTTCGTGGAGCTCATCGACCCGTACCGCTACCCGGCAGCTTTCGCGCCCGAACAGGTGCAGCAGATTCGCCGCATGAAGGCGCGCGTCGAGAACGAACGCATGCCGCACGGTGCCGACCGCACCCGCCAGCTCAAGCTCGGCCGCGGCGGCCTCTCCGATGTGGAATGGCTGGTACAGCTCGTGCAGCTGCGCCACGCGCACGCCGTGCCGGGGCTACGCACCACCTCCACGCTGTCAGCATTGAATGCGGCAGTTGAGGCGGGACTCATTGAGAGTGCGGATGCGGATATTCTTAGCGGCGCTTGGCTGCTAGTCACGAAGATTCGCGGCGGCAACGTGCTGCGCGGCGTGCGCCAATCCGACATCCTGCCCTCAGGACGTGCCGACCTGGAGGCGATCGCCCGCTGGTGCGGATACCCCGCCGGCAGCGCACGCGCCCTCGAAGAGGACTACCTGCGTCAAACCCGCAACGCCCGCAAGGTCTACGAACGCCTCTTCTTCGAGGAGTTCTAGAAAGATTCCATAAAAATATGAGCCTGGCGTTTTCGCCGGTGCGAATTTCCGGTGCGGATTTCATAGGGGAGGGGTAGGGAACATGGTTCCCCGCCTCTCCTTTTCTTCGTTCTCTTTTGAAAAATTTTGTGGACGTTCAGCGGACATCATGTGCCCGCCGCTAACCTCGCGGGACTAGTAACCACCCCAAAACTTCTAAAATGTGACTGGCACCATGAAAATAAATTTTGATTGCACTCCTCAAAAACGAAGCGAAACACCCCATTCTGCCCCGGAAACATGCGGAATACGGGGTAATCTACAAAGGATTTGGCAAACACTCAAAAACCCCGTATAGTATTTACCTGTCAGCACGACGGAGGGAAAAACTCCTCGGAATGATTCAAAATGAATAAGCTGATATGCGGTTGTAGCTCAGTTGGTAGAGCACCACCTTGCCAAGGTGGATGTCGCGAGTTCAAGTCTCGTCAACCGCTCGTAAGGACTCCAAGAGTTCGAACGCGTTCCCTTGTGGAGCGTATGCGGTGAGGTGGTCGAGTGGTTAGGCAGCGGCCTGCAAAGCCGTGTACGCGGGTTCGAATCCCGTCCTCACCTCGCAACAAAACAATTGTTTTGTGAGCGCGATTGGCGCAGCGGTAGCGCGCTTCCCTGACACGGAAGAGGTCACTGGTTCGATCCCAGTATCGCGCACAGATAAAAGCCCTTAGCTTTCGAGCTAAGGGCTTTTGTGTTTAATTTTTTGGTTGAGGAGGGGCGGTGTTGCTCCGTTGCCCTGTGTATGTTCTGGAGGCGGTGCTGCGTATATTTCCTCCGTGGTGTCGCAGGGAACCTGCCCTCGCCTCACTTCGCGTACCCAAGCCCTGCACATGCGGAACCGAGGCTAAGTGTTTTACTTACGAGGCGGAGGGGCGGTGTCCTCCGTCGTGACATCAGGGTGCCGCCCCGGGCTCTCTCCACCGCGACGTAAGGAAGAGCGGAGAGCGTCCGGGGCGGCGGGCGCCCCTGTAGGAGCGAGGACGAACACCGCCTGTCCGCAACTAAACCGTATTCCCGGAATTAGTGCTTGATAGCGTTCAACGCCTCACGCTGAGCCTTCGCAATGCGCTTCTCAGACACCGTGTAGGCGGTGCCAAGCTCCTGGGCGAAGAAGCTGACACGCAGCTCCTCAATCATCCAGTTCACGCGGCGGAGCGCATCCGGCACGATGGTGCCTGTCGGTAGCGACTTAACTGCGTTATCGTAGGAGTCTTCCAGATCCTGCACAGTGAGCATGAGCTGGTTGTCGCGGTGCAGGTTCGGGCCGAGCTTCGTCAGGCGCACCTGGGCGGCCTTGAGGTAGCGGGGGATGTGAACCAGCTGGTCGTAGCCGGTCTTCGCCACGAATCCGGTGTAGACCAGGTTCTCCATCTGTGCCTTCACGTCGGAGACGGCGTGCATGGTCGTCAGCGAGGTTGCCTTCTTGATTGCCTTCTTCAGCGCGGTGGTCTCGGAGAGGATTTCGGCGACGAGCTTGGTGACGTCGAAAACCGTCTCGATGAGTTCGGCACGCACGTGCTCGTAGAGTTCGCTGTATTCGGCGTGCGTGAAGATGGGGGTGTGCGGCACGAGATGGTCGAGTGCCGCGACGGTGCAGTCGCGAATGAGTTCGTTGATGGAGCCGTGCGGGTTCTGTGTGAAGACGATTTTCTCCTTGTGGGAGAGGTGTTCGCTCACGTAGCGTACGGGTGAGGGCACCTGCAGTTGGAGCAGGCGGATGATGCCGCGGCGCTGGGCGTGGAGCTGTTCGGCTTCGGTGGGGAAGATGCGCAGGCCTACGCTGGTTTCTTCGTCGACGAGGGCGGGGTAGCCGTTGACCGCTTGGGTGGCGATGATGCGCTGTACCTTGCGGGGAATCTCTCCGTTGGGGAAGAGGTCGGCGGGGAATTCGGTGAGGCCGCTGATTTCGCGTACCTGCGAGCCGTGTGCGTCAGCTGCCTGAGCGGTGGTGCTACCCTGAGCATTCTTCGCGCCCTTCTTGGCAGAAGCCGCGGAAGTACCTGAGCCACCCGAGCCGCCCTGGGCGAGCGCCACCATTTTTGCCATGGTGTCGTCGGATGCGCCGAGCGAGTCGGCGAGGGCGCCGCGAATCTCCTTGTGGAGCTGTTGCTGCAGGGCGCGTAGGTCCTTGCCTTCGCCCAGGATTTTGTTGCGTGCGTTGCGCACCTGGAATCCCATTTTCAGGTGTTCGGGCACGGCGTCCCAGTTGAAGGCTTCGGGCTCGACAACGACGCCGCGCAGGCGGCGTAGTACGAGTGCCAGGGAGGGGACGAGTTCGTCGGTGGCGGGGGAGTAGTCCTCTTCCAGAGCGGCGCAGGCGGCGCGTGCCACGTCGGGCGCGGGCACGAAGTTGCGTCGGATCGCCTTGGGGAGCGATTTGATGAGCGCGGTAACGAGTTCGTGGCGCAGGCCGGGGATTTGCCAGCGGAACGGTTCGGGGCTCAGCTGGTTGAGGAACAGGATGGGTACCTGGACTGCTACGCCGTCGCGCTTGGCGGCGTCGGTGCGTGCGCCTCCGATGCCGGCGGTGGGGGCGTATTCGTAGCGCAGGTCGAGGGTCAGTTCGCCGCTGTCGGTGCGCTGCACCCACTGACGGGGGAACTGGGAGTCGTCGTAGTCGGCGGCCTCCTCGTTGATGAGCTTTTCGGGGTTGAAGTCCAGGTAGTTGTCGTCTTCGAGACGTGCCTGCTTCCACCACTTATCGAAGGCGCGAACGTCCGTCACGTGGGCGGGGATGCGTGCGTCGTAGAAGGCGAAGAGTACGGAGTCATCCACGCGCAGATCGCGGCGGCGCAGGCGCGCCTCAAGTTCTTCGACTTCGGCGAGGGCGCGCTGGTTGCGCAGGTAGAACTTGTGCTGGGTGTGCCATTGGCCTTCGACGAGGGCGGACTGGATGAACAGTTCGCGGGCTGCGGCGGCGTCTACGCGAGCGTACTGCACGGGGCGGTCGGCGTAGATGGTCAGGCCGAAGAGGGTGCCCTTGGCATAGGCAACTGCCGCGCCGGAGCTAAGCGACCAGTGCGGTTCGGAGTATTGCACGCTGATGAGGTGCTTGCCGATTTCTTCGATCCACTGCGGGTCGATGGAGGCGTTGGTGCGTGCCCACAGGCGGGAGGTTTCGACGAGTTCGGCGGAGAGCACCCAGTCGGGGCTCTTTTTGAACAGGCCGGAGCCGGGGAAGATGGCGAACTTGGTGCCGCGTGCGCCGAGATATTCGCGGGGGCCGCGGTTGCGTCCCTTGGAGTCCTTTTCGCGTTCTTCCTTCACGCCCACGTGCGAGAGCAGGCCGGAGAGCAGGCTCTTGTGGATGTCGATTTCATGGGCAGAAGCGTTGATGTCCCTGCCGCTGCTGGCGTGAATGTTGGCAGTGCGTCCCATTTCGCGTAGCTGGGCGAATAGGTCCTGCCATTCGCGGATGCGCAGGTAGTTGATGTATTCGCGGTGGCACAATTTGCGCAGTTGCGAGGAGGACAGCGCCGCCTGCTGCTCGTTGATGTAGTCCCAGAGCAACAGGAAGGATGAGAAGTCGGAGGTGTCGTCGACGAAGCGGGCGTGCATGGCGTCTGCTTCGGCGCGTACGTCGGCGGGGCGTTCGCGCGGGTCCTGGATGGTCAGGGCGGCGGCGAGCACCATCATTTCCTTGGCGCAGTTGCGGCGGCCGCCTTCGATAATCATGCGGGCCAGGCGCGGGTCCACGGGGAATGCCGCCATGGCTCGGCCGATGGCGGTGAGGGTTGCGCTCTTGCCGCGGCCCTTGCGGGGGGCGCGGGGGCGTTCGGTGAGCGCGCCGAGTTCGCGAAGTAGGTTCACGCCGTCGTTGATGGAGCGGGATGCGGGCGGCTGCACGAACGGGAAGCGGGAGATGTCGCCGGGTTCGCGGACCACGCCGATTGCGATCATCTGCAGGATGACGGCGGCGAGGTTGGTGCGCAGAATTTCGGGGTCGGTGAACTCGGGGCGCGAGTTGAAGTCTTCCTCGGAGTAGAGACGGATTGCGATGCCGTCGCTGACTCGGCCGCATCGGCCGGAACGCTGGTTGGCGCTGGCCTGCGAGATACGTTCGATGGGCAGGCGCTGAACCTTGGTGCGTGCAGAGTATCGGGAGATGCGTGCGGTGCCGGTGTCGATGACGTACTTGATGCCGGGCACGGTCAGCGAGGTTTCGGCAACGTTCGTGGCGAGCACGATGCGCGGGCGCGATCCGGGGGAGAACACGCGGTGCTGTTCGGCGAGCGAGAGACGCGCGTATAGGGGCAGCACTTCGTAGTTCAGGCGCGGGGACTTGGCGACCATTGCCTCGATGGCGTCCTTGGCGTCGCGGATTTCGCGTTCACCGGAGAAGAAGATGAGGATGTCGCCGGGGGCTTCCTTGGACAGCTCTTTGATGGCGTCGAGGACGCCGTCGGTGGGGTCGTGGTCGTCTTCAATTTCGTCGTCGCCGAGGTAGTCTTCCTCATCGAGCGGGCGGTAGCGGATTTCCACGGGGTAGGTTCGGCCAGACACCTCAATGATGGGTGGCGCGTCGTCGGGCAGGATTGCTTCGGCGATTTCGCGTTCTTCGGCGCTGAGGTTTTCGTCGACGATGCCCTTGCCCGGCACGTAGCTCGGTGAGAAGTGGCGCGCGAAACGCTCCGGGTCGATGGTCGCGGAGGTGATGATGACCTTCAGATCCGGGCGCTGCGGCAGGATGCGCTTGATGTAGCCGAGGATGAAGTCAATGTTCAGGCTACGTTCGTGCGCCTCGTCAATGATGAGGGTGGAGTAGCGGCGCAGCAGCTTGTCGTTCTGAATTTCGGCGAGCAGAATGCCGTCGGTCATGAGCTTGATAGCGCTGTGTTCGCCCACTTCGGAGGTGAATCGCACCTGGTAGCCGACGGTTTTGCCGATTTTCTGGCCTAGTTCTTCGGCGATGCGTTCGGCGACGGAGCGTGCGGCGAGTCGGCGCGGCTGGGTGTGGCCGATGAGGCCTTTAGCGCCCAGGCCCAGGTCGAGGCACATTTTAGGAATCTGGGTGGTTTTACCGGAGCCTGTCTCACCCGCGATGATGACGACCTGGTTGTCGTGGATCGCGTTCATGATGTCTTCACGGCGTTCGCTGACGGGCAGCTCTTCGGGGTAGGTGATGACCTCGGGGATGAGCGGCTCGTAGCGGCGCGGTGCCGGGTGCTTTTGCTGGTTGCCCTTGTTGTCGCCCTGCGCACCGCCCTGCTTGCGGGTGCGGTTGTTGCCGCCTCCGCGTCGGTTGGAGCGGGAGGTGTTGGAGTTGCGTTCGGAGGCGCTGCGGGAGGAGTTCTTGCGGTCTGCGTTACTCTTCTGGGCGCCGTTTTTGACCGCGTTGTTCTCAGTAGTTTTATCTGCGGTCTTGCCCGCGGCTTTTTCAGCGGTTTTTTCGGAGGATCGTATCTTTGCCGCGTGGATTGCTGCTGCCATGCTCGCCATGGTGGGGGCGATGCGGGGGGCCTTAGAAGTAGAAGTATCTGCGTGTTTCTTCGTGGATTTCTGCTCAGACATATCTTATCCAGTGTACTCGCCTTGCCCGCGGTGGGCTTGGGGTGTGCTTTGTTTGTCATATTTGGGTTTGTTCGCGGGAACCCCGGGTGGGGAGCGGTGGAATCATGACCCTAAAAAGACTAATTAAGATATAATAAATGACATCAAATGCCATCTAAGAAACTTATAATTATTTATCTGAATTTTATGCACTATAGATGCGAATTAACTGCGCTTCTTAACTTTTTTTCGATAGTTTCGTTCAACTGCTACAGTGGTGAATAACACAGTAACGAAGGAGTGACTATGCCATCACCAAAGACGTACCCGGCAACACGTGCTGCAGTGTTGGATTGCTGCGAAGACGGACAGCATGAAGAAATTCACCACCGCTGCGAAGAACTCTTCCAAGCCCTCGTTCACGCGAGTCTGCGCACCCACTTCGATCGCCTCAGCGCCGAAGAAACCCTCTACCTGGTGACCGGCGACGGCGAGCGCGTACAGATTTCTCCCGAAATGTACGGACCCCTCACCTCCGTAGCGCGCGCATTCGCCGACCGTAAGGATGTCTGCGTGGTACGCCAGGACCGCCTGATGACCACACAGGAGGCGGCAGACTACCTGGGCGTATCTCGCCCGACCGTTGTTCGCCTGCTGGAGCGCGGAGATATTCCGTTCGAGCGCATTAATACGCACCGTCGCGTTGCTTTTGATGACCTCGAACGTTACCGCCTTAAGCACGAATACGTGAACCGCCGCGTTCGCTAAACCCGTATCTGGTCAATCACTGTCTGACCAATCACTCTGATGAGACAGCACGGTTCAGCCGGCACAGTTCAGACAGTATGGTTGAGCTGAATAGCGCGGTTGAGGAATAGCAGCATCTGCTGAACAATCTCGAGGCTAAAACAGCGCGAATCCCCGTGTTCGGCATCCGGAACCAGCACCAATTCGGTAGGTACCTGCCGCGTGCGCAGCGCCTGATACATCCGCACCGATTGCTGGTACGGCACACACGAATCACTGATACCGTGCACGAGCATGAGGGCAGTGGCACCGCCGCTCACTCCCTGTGCGGAGGCACCGTCGACCTTTTCCACTTGTTTCTGGGGGCGTACCGCATCAATAGGATGCGCGCGTTCCCAGTTCTTTTGGGTACGCTCGATGCAGACCCCTGGAACCGCCCGCTCACCCCTGGAAACGTCGATAGTAGACGCATCTGTGGGCACCGGGTAGGTGCTTCCCAGCAGTCGCCACTCGGCGCCATCGTCCTCGGGATGATCGAGGGCGTAGCCAGCCAGAGGGCGATCGGTGAAGATGGTCCTCAAATCGCTGACCCCGTAAAACGAAGCTGCCGCCCTCACCTGTGAACTATGGGACGGGTAGGCGCTCGCCGCCCTGCCTTCAAAATATTCGTCCTGCTCGGATGAGCTCGCAGAACCCCCAAATACAGAGTCACCGGCGGCGGAATCTCCCGTATGCGCAACCATCATGCTCAGGTGCCCGCCGGCGCTTCCACCTGCCACCGCAATGCGCTGCGGGTCGATACCGAACTCGTGCGCGTTGGCGCGGAAGAAACGCACCGCCTCCTTCACATCGTGCAGGGCGCCGGGGAAGAGCGCCTGATGCGAATACCGGTAGTTGATGGACGCAACCGCCCAGCCTGCCTGCTGAAAAGCGGCGCGCATGAGCGCCTGGGCATTGGGCTGCTTCCCGGAGGGGGTGCGCAGGATAGTGTCGCGTAGGGCCTGGTTGGTGCCGAAGCGCCAGGCGCCACCGTGGATCCACACGAGCAACGGCGTGGGGGAAGAAGTCACGGCAGTTGAAGTTTCAGCAGCCGTGGGGAAAAAATCGTAGGCGAACGCCTCGCGAGTTACCGGGGACTGCGCACCGTAGTCGGGTAGCGAGTGGGCATCGTAAAAGCCCGCCTCGCGGTAAAAACCGGAGCGGTACTCGGTACTCTCAACGGTCGGCACACCCTCAGCAGGTAGTGCGCCCTCAGCGTTCAGTGCGCGCTCAATCTTCGGCGCGCTCTCAGAGTTCAACATAAATCAGCGCCGCGTTAGGGAACCAGTACAATCTTGCCGCGGGTGCGACCCGTTGCCACCAGGGCGTGAGCCTGCGCTGCCTGCGAAAAATTAAGCACCTGATCCACGTGCACCTTCAATAGACCCAAGGACATGAGGCGGGCAATCTCCTGCATCTGCGTGCGGTCCGGGTGAACCGTCAGCCACTGCGCCTCGAAGCCGCGCTCACGCGCAACATCCAGAGGGTCGGGGCTGGTCAGGGTGACAATACGGCCGCCAGGAACCAGCACCTCAAGCGAATCAAGGAAGGTCTGCTGACCGGTGGAATTGAGTACCACGTCCATGGTCTGACCCAGTACGGCACGGAAATCCTCGGTGCGGTAATCAATGGGCTGGGCACCCAACGAGTGCACAAACTCGTGGTTCGCCGCGGAGGCGGTCGCAAAAACCTGAGCGCCCGCCTGCGCCGCCAACTGAACGGCGAGGTGACCGACGCCTCCGGCACCGGCGTGAATGAGCACGCGCTCACCTTCCTTCAACCGCGCCACCTCGAAGATCGCCTGGTATGCGGTCAGCGCCGCCAGGGGAGCGCCACCCAATTGTGCGCAGGGAACATCGGCGGGCACCTTCACCAACTGATGCGCCGGGGCGAGAACATACTCGGCGTACGCACCGGCGGGGGAGGGGAAAGAAACAAGACCAAATACGCCGTCGCCCACCTTAAAACCCGTGTAGTCGCCGGCGGTAGCAACCACGGTGCCGGCAACATCCCAGCCGGGCACGAAGGGCTTGTACGACGGGTCTGCCAGCTGAGCGGCGGGACCCAAGCCCTTGCGAGTGGTCAGATCAATCGGGTTGACACCGGCGGCAACCGTCTTGATGAGCACGTGACCGCGCACCGGGGAGGGGATAGGCACGTTTGCTTCGTGCAGAACGCTTTCGTCACCCCATTCGGTGAGCTGAATCTGGCGCATGGTGGTCATCGGGTTACCTCCGCTGTCGTGGCTTGAAGCCGTGCTGATGTGCCTGGTGTGCGCGTTTCCCCATTCTCTCAAGGTGGTTAGCGTTGCCACAACAGGCAGGTGGGTAGTGTCCATTCTCTGAGGTTTAAGAGGGAGCTACCCGGCATGGCCGTTAAATAAAAATAAAAAGGAGCCGATACCCGAACGATACGCCTCGGATACCGGCTCCCGTGTTCCCTCTCGAATAAGAACATCGTGCCCCTGAAAGGATTCGAACCTTCGACCCCCAGTACCGGAAACTGGTGCTCTAATCCGCTGAGCTACAGAGGCAACCCATCTATGGTATCAGATAAGCACTAGATAAAACGGTCAGGCACCTGCCAAGGCTTGCTAGAATAGTTTGTTATGACTCCTGAAGAACTCTCCGAAGCTATTGCGCTTGCCCTTGAAGAAACCATTTCCTCCGGCCAGCTGACCCTTGTGGAGGGCGCTGAACTGCCCGCCGTCCGAGTGGAGCGCCCCAAGTCCCGCGAACATGGTGACTGGGCAACCAACGTCGCTCTGCAGCTCGCTAAGAAGGTGGGCAAGAACCCGCGTGAGGCAGCAGCTCTTCTGGCAGAGAAGATTGGCGCCATCGCCGGTGTTGCATCTGTAGATATTGCTGGCCCCGGCTTCCTGAACATCACCCTGGACGCCGCAGCTGCTGGTGAGCTCGCCGCCACGATCGTTGAGGCTGGCGAAGCATACGGCCGCAGCGACAAGTTCGCCGGTAAGACCATCAACCTTGAGTTTGTCTCTGCGAACCCCACCGGCCCCATCCACCTGGGTGGTACCCGCTGGGCTGCCGTCGGTGATGCGCTCGCCCGCGTCCTTGAGGCTGAGGGCGCTAACGTCGTGCGCGAATACTACTTCAATGACCACGGCACCCAGATTGACCGTTTCGTGCGCTCCCTGATTGCCGCGGCCCGCGGTGAGGAGACCCCCGAGGACGGATACGCTGGCGCCTACATTGTTGATATTAAGGACCAGATTCTGGCTCAGCGCCCCGACGCGCTTGAGACTGAGAACCCCGAAGAAATCTTCCGCGAAATCGGTACTCACTTGATGTTCGATCAGATCAAGGAGTCCCTGGCGGCATTCGGCACCCACTTCGACGTGTTCTTCCATGAGAACTCCGTATTTGAAGGCGGCAAGGTGGACGCCCTGCTCGACACCATGCGCGAGAACGGTCAGCTCTTCCAGGCTGACGGCGCATGGTGGATGCGCACCACCGACTACGGTGACGACAAGGACCGCGTGGTCATTAAGTCTGACGGCAACCACGCCTACGTGGCGGGCGATATCGCCTACTACCAGGACAAGATGACCCGTGCAGAAAACCCCGCCGATGTGGCGATTTACATGCTTGGTGCTGACCACAACGGCTACGTGGGCCGTCTGAAGGCTATCGCACAGATTCTTGGCTACCGTGCCGACCAGATTGAGGTCATGATCGGTCAGCTGGTGAACCTGGTCAAGGACGGCAAGCCCGTCCGTATGTCCAAGCGTGCCGGCACTGTGGTCACCCTCGAGGACCTGGTCGAAGCCGTTGGCGTTGACGCGGCCCGCTACGAGCTGACCCGCTACTCGGTGGACACCCCCATCGACATTGACCTGGGCTTGCTGACTTCCAAGAGCAATGAGAACCCGGTCTACTACGTGCAGTACGCTCACGCACGTACCGCCGCTGTGGCACGTAACGCTGCAGAGGCTGGCGTGAAGGTTGAGGACGGCGTGGACACCTCCCTGCTCGACTCGGCTGCTGACGGTGAGCTGCTGGCTGTACTCGGTCAGTTCCCCGCTGCTGTGCGTGATGCCGCGAAGTTCTACGAGCCGCACCGCGTGAATCGCTACCTGGAGCAGCTCGCTTCGGCGTATCACAGCTGGTACGGTGTCTCCCGCGTCGCCCCCAAGGCTGATGAAGAGGTCACCGATTTGCACCGTACCCGCCTGCTGCTGAACAATGCAGCACAGCAGGTGCTGGCTAATGGTCTGAACCTGCTGGGTGTGAGCGCACCCGAGCGCATGTAATACTCTCGTTTCAACCCCCGATCCGGTGCCACCGGGGCGGGGGTTGAGCGTATGCCTGCAAAGATAGCTAAGAAAGAGACACGATGAGCGAAGCCCGCGCCCTCTACGCCCCCGAATGGCTCACCTACCCCGAGCACCCTGAGGCCCTGTCTCGTACCATTTGGACTGATTCTTTCACCCGCAATGAGCAGGGTGAACTCTGCATTGACGGCGTGACCGTCAGCGATCTGGTTGCTGAGCATGAAACCCCGCAGTACGTCTTCTCTGAAACGACTTTCCGCGCCCGCGCCCGCGCCTACCGCACCGCTTTTGAGCAGGCTTTCGCGGCGCACGGTGCGCAGGTGAGCGTCTACTATGCCGGTAAGTCTTTCCTATCCACGGCGGTGGCATGCTGGGCGACTGAGGAGGGGCTGTGCCTGGATACCGCCTCCGGTGGTGAGCTGGCGCTGGCTCTGCGTGCACAGGTGCCCGGGGTAAATATCGCCCTGCACGGCAATAACAAGTCGGAAGCTGAGATTGCCCGCGCAATCCGTACCGGCCTGGGTCGCGTGGTGGCTGATTCGGTGGACGAGCTCAAGCTCATTGAGCGTGTGTACGCAGAGCTTGCCGCCGAGCGTGTGGCTGAGGGCGAGGAGCCTTACGCCCCCGTTCCGGTGCTGATTCGCATTACTCCCGGCGTGCATGCCTCGACTCATGAGTCCATTGCGACCGCGCACGAGGACCAGAAGTTCGGCATGTCCCTGCAGCCTGGCACCGCCGCGCTTGCCGGTTTGGATGAAGAGGAATTGGAGTACTGGGGTGTTGAGGCGACTGATTCTTACGCAGTGCTGGCAGCCGCGATTTTGAACGCGACCGATTCCCTGGATTTCCGCGGTATTCACTGCCATATTGGTTCGCAGATTTTTGAGGCGGAGGGCTTCGAGCAGGCGGCTACTACCGCCCTGGAGTTCATGAACCGCCTCAACCGTGACCTGGGTGTGACCCTGCCGGAGCTGGACCTGGGCGGCGGCTACGGCATCGGCTACACTGAGGCGGATCACCCTCGCTCCATTACCGAGGTGACCGAGTCGATTGCCTCTTCCGTTGCGGCAACCTGCGAGCGTTTGGGTATGGCGATTCCGCACATGTCTTTCGAGCCGGGTCGTTCTATTTCTGGTCCTTCGGGTGCGACCCTGTATGCGGTGGGCACCATTAAGAACGTGAGCATTGAGGATGAGAACGGTGAGATTCGCGTGCGCCGCTATATTTCGGTGGACGGCGGTATGAGTGATAACGCCCGCCCAGTGCTGTACGAATCGGATTATTCTGTGACCTTGGCGAATCGTGCCCCAGCGGGGGAGCAGGTGCTCTCTCGCGTGGTGGGTAAGCATTGCGAGTCTGGCGATGTGGTGGTTCGTTACTGCTACCTGCCTGCTGACCTGCAGGCTGGGGATATTCTGGCGGTTCCGGCGACCGGCGCGTACTGCTATGTGCTGGGTTCGAACTATAACTTCTTTACTCGTCCGCCGGTGATTGCGACCGCGCAGGGTCAGCCTTCGCGCGTGATGATTCGCCGTCAGCATGAGGAGGATATGTTGGCGCTGGATATGGGTTCGGATATCTAGAGCCCTTAGCTCAGAACCCCATAACCCAAGAGCCTCAGAAACCGTGAAGATTCCGTCTCTGCAATGCGCGCTGTGAGGTGGCGATTGCGGGTGGGGTCTTCACGGTTTTGTGTGTTCAAAACTTTGCAGAAAATAAGGCTACCTCATAACTGTGAGGGATACCTCATCTCAGAGAATAAAAGTCGCACCTTGAGGCTGCTGAGCTGTCCCCGGCTCTTGATAAAGTGGTTGTTGAGTGCGTGCTCTGCGCCGCATCCACGCCGTAGCCCGAAGAGATACCGGGGTGAACCCGGAACAGACCGTAGAAAGAGACTATCGTGGCTGAAAAGATCAAAGTAGCACTGCTTGGTGCCGGTAATGTCGGTTCCCAGGCTGCTCGCATCCTGGTCGAGGATAACGCCATCCTTGAAAAGCGCATTGGCGCGCCTGTGGAATTGATCGGTATTGCTGTGCGCGATACTAATGCATCCCGCCACTGGAACGCGGACCCCTCGCTGTACACCACTGACGCTGAATCTCTGATTGATGCAGCTGATGTAGTGATTGAGCTGACCGGTGGTATTGAGCCGGCTCGCACTCGTATTCTGCGTGCTCTGGAGGCTGGTAAGTCGGTGGTCTCCGGTAACAAGGCACTGCTGGCTAAGCACGGAGTGGAGCTGCAGGCGGCCGCTGATAAGTCCGGTGCTCAGCTTTCCTACGAGGCTGCTGTTGCGGGCGCTATCCCGATTCTGCGCCCCCTGCGCGACTCCCTGGCTGGTGACCGTGTGACCCGCGTTCTGGGCATTATGAACGGCACCACCAACTACATTCTTGACCAGATGGACACCACCGGCGCGTCCTTCGCGGATGCACTGGCTGAGGCTCAGAAACTAGGCTACGCGGAAGCTGACCCTACTGCTGATGTTGAGGGCCACGATGCTGCGTCGAAGGCTGCGATTGTTGCTTCGCTGGCGTTCCACTCGACTTTCACTATTGATGATGTGCACACCGAGGGCATCACCTCCATCACCGCTGATGATGTTGCTGCCGCGGATGCTGACGGTTACGTCATCAAGCTGCTGGTTATTTGTGAACGTGAGGGCGCGGACGGCGCAAATATTCGCGTGAACCCGACCCTGATTCCTCGTCAGCACCCACTGGCGGGCGTGCACGGTGCGTTCAACGCTGTGTTCGTTGAGGCAGAGAACGCCGGCGAGCTGATGTTCTACGGTCCCGGCGCGGGTGGCGCTCCGACTGCTTCGGCTGTTCTGGGTGACTTCGTGTCCCTGGCTCGTCGTCTGGTGCTGGGTGGCCCCGGTGTTCCGGAGACTTCTCACGCTCAGCTGCACGCAACCAGCCTGGATAACGTGGTGTCTCGCTACTCGGTGGGTGTTCTGGTAGAGGACCGCTTGGGTGTTCTGGCGAACATTACCCGCATCCTGACTGAGCATGGTATTTCTATTGATTCTCTGCGTCAGTCCGCTCCGAAGGGGGGTGCGGCTCAGATTCGTATGGTGACTCACTCGGCCAAGGATTCCGATTTGCGTCGTGCGATTGCTGTGATTGACGCTCTGGATACTGTGTGTGAGGTGAACTCGGTCATCCGTGTGGAGTCCGAGAAACACTAAGCGTCGAGAATTACTCAGCGCGAACTGATGTGTGGCAAGTGCTGCTCACTAAACGTGCGATGCTTGCGTGTAGAAGCATCGCTGACGAACTAACCCGCGTACCCGCTACCGCGCCGGACCTTGCAAGGTCCGGCGGGCGGGGCGCCAAGATTGAAGGAGAACCCAATGGCACACGTGTGGCAGGGCGTTATCAATGAGTACCGTGACCGTCTGCCTTTCGCAGACGATGTGAAGGCTGTGACCCTGGGTGAGGGTGGTACCCCGCTGATTCACGCGCCGGCACTGTCTGCTGAGACCGGTAACACCGTTTACCTGAAGTTTGAGGGTATGAACCCGACCGGTTCGTTCAAAGACCGAGGTATGACCAGCGCGATGACCGCCGCTAAGCGTGACGGTGCGAAGGCTGTTGTGTGTGCTTCGACCGGTAACACTTCGGCGTCGGCTGCAGCGTACGCTCTGCAGGCTGGTATGCGCTGCGCAGTGCTGGTTCCGGACGGCAAGATTTCGATGGGTAAGCTGTCTCAGGCTATTGCTCACGGTGCTGACATCATTCAGATTGACGGCAACTTCGATAACTGCTTGGAGATTGCTCGCAAGCTCAGCGAGAATTACCCGGTGTTCCTGGTGAACTCGGTCAACCCTTACCGTATTGAGGGTCAGAAGACCGGTTCGTTTGAGGTTGTTGACACCCTGGGTGACGCTCCTGATTATCACCTGTTGCCGGTGGGTAACGCGGGTAACATCACCGCGTACTGGAAGGGTTACAAGGAGTACTCGGAGCCTTACACCAACCGTGACGGTAAGGTTTTGGAGCCGGTTGCGACCAAGCGTCCGATTATGTGGGGTTTCCAGGCTGCTGGTGCTGCACCGATTGTTGCTGGTCACCCAATTGAGGCACCGGAGACCATTGCGACCGCGATTCGTATCGGTAACCCCGCATCGTGGGAGAAAGCTGAAGCTGCTCGTGACGAGTCTGGCGGCGTGATTGAGGCTGTCACCGATGAGGAGATTCTGGAGGCTCACCGCTGGTTGTCTGCCCGCGAGGGTGTCTTCGTGGAGCCGGCCTCGGCTGCCGGTGTTGCGGGTCTGCTGAAGAAGCACCGCGCAGGTGAAGCTCCCGAGGGTAAGACCATTGTGATTACCGTGACTGGTCACGGTCTGAAGGACCCGCAGTGGGCTCTTGAGGCTGTTAACGGTGTGAAGGTTGAGCCGACTAAGGCTCCCTTCGACGTGGTTGCTGTGGCAGATATTCTTGATTTGAACTAGTCTGTTCATATTACGATGTGCACTCCGTCCCGTGTTTGCGGGGCGGGGTGCACCTGCATGACAGCCCCTTTTTTTGTATCTTTCACTTATTCACTCATTACGTCACCGATCGCGAGGTTCTTCTCATGTCTTCCCTGCATATTTCTGATATTCCGGTGGGCGCGTCCGTTAAGGTTCGCGTTCCCGCTACGAGCGCTAACCTGGGGCCCGGCTATGACAGTATGGGTTTGGGTCTTGGCTTCTATGATGAGCTGGTTGTTGAGCGTATTGAGTCCGGCCTGGAGTTTGAGCTCAGCGGTGAGGGTAGCGCGGAGGTTCCTCGCGATGAGAGCCACCTGGTTTTGCAGGCGATGAAGGCTGGTTTTACTGCGGCTGGTTTGGATGAACTGCCCCCGGTGAAGCTGATTGCTGATAATAAGATTCCGCATTCTCGCGGTATGGGTTCTTCGGCATCGGCTATTGTGGCGGGTGTAGCTGCGGCAAGCGGCCTGCTGCCGGAAGAGCACCGTCTGAGCCGTGATCAGATGCTGCAGGTTGCCTCCGATATGGAGGGCCACCCGGATAACGTGGCTCCGGCGATTTACGGCAACCTGTCGGTGTCCTGGGGTGAGATGGGCAACTGGAAGTCCGTGATTATTCCGGTGCATCCTGATGTTCATCCTGTGGTGGCTGTGCCTGATTATGAGGTGTCGACGAAGCTTGCCCGTTCGCTGATTCCTGCGCAGATGCCCCACGTTGAGGCGGTGGCGAACTCGGCTCGTGCGGCGCTGCTGGTGCGTACCCTCTCCGATACTCCCGAGTACCTGATGGATGCGACCGTGGATTACCTGCATCAGGGGTACCGCGTAACTGCGATGGAGCCATCGGCTACGCTGGTTTCGTACCTGCGCGGTCAGGGTTTTGCGGCGGTTATTTCTGGTGCTGGCCCAACGGTTTTGACCTTTGCGCACGGTGACGAGCAGGTGCGACAGGTTCAGGAAGCGATTGCTGAGTTTGCGGCGACTCACCCTTGTAGCGCTATTGTGGATCGCCGCCTGAACTGGCGGGTTCTTCCCCTTGAAATTGATACTGAAGGTGTTATAGTTACTCAGTAGGACGTTATTAGTTCGTCCTATATTGAGGTTCGCCCGTCGTTCAATGTAGACCGTCGATACTATCCTTCGTAACGTACTTCCGTTTCCCCTGATGCCTCAGATGCTTTTTGTATCTGGGCGGGAACCGGCAAGGTTCGGGGGAATGCCTGTGGGATTCACGTCTTTCTTTATTCCTGACGCATAGGGAAGACTTTTCTGAGGGTTCGGTTTCGCGGCGGGTGCCCTTTCAAAGTGACCAATCCATCCTCTTCATCTCGTGTAGATGGTTTGTATAGATGATGGTTTGGGCTTACCCACATTTGTGATAGAGCGCCTTATCTTCCGTGTGTGCTCGCTGTGTCTGAATCAGCGGGTACGGTAAGAGACGCGAACCGCCTCCAGCGCGGTTCGAGGGAGTCGAAGGTGCAGACTGCTGTTTTCTTTCAGCAGTGTCTAAACCTTTGACCGCGCTATAGCGCCCGCCCGATCTTTATTCTGAAGATTTTCAGGGCTTATAACCAAAGGAATTGTAGTTGGCAAAGAATATTGTTGTCACCGATGAGTACGGTACGGCAGCTGCCGCACCGGAACTTGCAAACTTGAAGGTCGCGCAGCTGCGTGTCCTCGCCCAGCAGCTTGGCATCCGCGGCTATCTGAAGTTGAAGAAGGCTGAACTGGTTCAGGCTCTTGAGGAGCATCAGCGTGGTGGTGCCGTAGCCGCTCCTGTTGCGCCCAAGTCCGAAGCACCTAAGTCTGAAGCGCCCGCTAAAGCTGCTGAATCTGTACAGGCTCCCGCTGCTGAGAAAGCTGAAGAATCTAAGCCTCGCCGTACTCGCCGCACTCGCGCCCAGAAGGACGCCGAGGCTAAGGTGGCTGAGAAGACCGAAAACACTGAGGGCGCTGAAGCCCCCGCTGAGGGTGCTGAGAAGGCTGAAAAGTCTGAGAAGCGTACCCGTTCCTCCCGTTACGAGACTCCCGCTCAGAAGCGTGCGCGCGTTCGCCGTGCCGCTGAGGGTGAGGATACATCGGCTGAGAAATCCGAGAAGGCGGAGAAGCGTACCCGCCGCACCCGCACCCGTAAGGATGAGAATCCCGCTGAGGTTCCTCCGCTGGATGTGCGCGCTGAGCTGGCCGCTGAGCGTATTGGTGAGCGCTCGGAGCAGATTGACCTGTCTGGTAACTCTGCTGAGCTGAAGGCTACTACCGCTGACGGCACCGCGAGCCTGGACAGTCTGAACGCTGCCCTGGACATGACTTTTGGTACCCCCGACGGTGAGAAGAGCTCGAAGCGTACCCGCACTCGTGAGCGTCGTCGCGATCAGGATGGTGAGCGTATCGAGCGTCGCACTAAGCGTGAGCGTAGCGTAGAGCGTGTAGAGCGCAATACTGAGCGTAGTGAACGTGCCGAGCGTAAGGCTGCTGAGCGTGCAGAGCGCGCCGAGCGTCCTGAGCGCCGTTCCAAGCGTGACCGTCAGGCTGAGCGTGCTGAGAAGCAGGCTCGCCGCCGCGAGGAGAACGAGCCTCGCCTGAGCGAAGACGATGTGCTGGCACCGATTTCGGGTGTTCTGGACATTCTCGATAACTACGCTTTCGTGCGTACCACCGGCTACCTGCCCGGCACCAACGACGTGTATGTCTCCCTGGCTCAGGTGAAGAAGTACAACCTGCGTA
Source organism: Rothia sp. 27098_8_161 (assembly GCF_041432905.1). Classification (NCBI taxonomy): domain Bacteria; kingdom Bacillati; phylum Actinomycetota; class Actinomycetes; order Micrococcales; family Micrococcaceae; genus Rothia; species Rothia sp. 27098_8_161. The sequence goes on from NZ_JAPWAL010000003.1 coordinate 72,459, forward strand.
AGGGTGACCATGTGCTCGGCGCGATTCGCGTGCCGCGCGAGGGTGAGTCGAATAACCGCCAGCGCTTTAACGCGCTGGTTCAGGTTGAGGCGATTAACGGTCAGAGCGTTGAGGAAGCAGCGAACCGCCGCGTCTTCTCGAAGCTGACTCCGCTGTACCCCAAGGAGCGTCTGCGCCTGGAGACCACCCCGAAGAAGCTGGGCACCCGCGTGGTGGACCTGGTGTCCCCGATTGGTAAGGGCCAGCGTGGTCTGATTGTGTCCCCGCCGAAGGCCGGTAAGACCCTAATGCTGCAGTCCATTGCGAACGCAATTACCGTGAACAACCCGGACGTGTACCTGATGATGGTCCTGGTAGACGAGCGTCCTGAAGAAGTGACCGATATGCAGCGCACCGTTAAGGGTGAGGTTATTGCCTCGACCTTCGACCGCCCGGCTGAGGATCACACTACTGTGGCTGAGCTGGCTATTGAGCGTGCGAAGCGTATGGTGGAGCTCGGCTACGATGTGGTAGTGCTGCTGGACTCCATGACGCGCCTGGGCCGTGCATACAACCTGGCGGCTCCCGCATCCGGTCGTATCCTGTCCGGTGGTGTGGATTCTGCAGCGCTGTACCCGCCGAAGAAGTTCTTCGGTGCTGCCCGCAACATTGAAGAGGGTGGCTCGCTGACCATCCTGGCTACCGCCCTGGTTGAGACCGGCTCGAAGATGGATGAAGTGATCTTCGAAGAGTTCAAGGGTACCGGTAACATGGAGCTGCGCCTGTCCCGTCAGCTGGCGGATAAGCGTATCTTCCCGGCGGTTGATATTAACGCTTCTGGTACTCGCCGCGAGGAGAATCTGCTCTCCCCGGATGAGATTAAGATTATGTGGGGTCTGCGCCGTGCCCTGGCGGGCATGGAACCCGAGCAGGCTCTGGGTGTTCTGACCAACCAGCTGCGTAAGACTGAAAGCAACGTGGAGTTTCTTCTGACGGTTCAGAAGAACGGTCTGCGTCTGGTCGACTAAGGCTCGTACCTCACGCGCCCCGCCTCCAGATTGTGGGTGGGGCGCGTGAGACGTTCGTTTTGTGCATCCCCGTTGTGAGGGGTGCGAGATGTCTAGTGCCTGCCCGTGCGGCGTAAAGTGCGGGAGATGGAAGAGAGAACAGAATGTTTGAATCTATTCAGGTTCTGCTGGATGAGCATGCTGACCTGCAGAATCAGCTGGCCGACCCCGCTGTGCAGGCGAACCAGGGTAAGGCACGCCGTGTGGGCCGCCGTTACGCGGAGCTAACCGGTATCGTGACTGCGTACAACAAGTACACTTCGCTGAAGGACGACCTTGAGGCTGCCCGCGAGATGGCTGATGAGGATCCGGATTTTGCGGCGGAGATTCCCGGTCTGGAGGAGGAGCTGGAGGTTGCTCAGGAGAAGCTGCGCCGCCTGCTGATTCCGCGTGACCCGGATGATGGCCGTAACGTCATTCTTGAGGTGAAGGCTGGTGCCGGTGGTGACGAAGCGGCTCTGTTCGCTGGTGACCTGCTGCGCATGTACATGCGTTATGCGGAGAACAAGGGCTGGAAGACTGAGATTATTTCTTCGACTAGCACCGATGTTGGCGGCTACAAGGACGCTCAGATTGCTATTAAGGGCTCCTCGAATGAGCCTGCTGAGGGTGTGTGGGCACACCTGAAGTATGAGGGTGGCGTGCACCGTGTACAGCGTGTTCCGGCGACCGAGTCTCAGGGCCGTATTCATACTTCTGCGGCTGGTGTTCTGGTGTTCCCCGAGGTGGATGAGCCCGAGGAAATCGAGATTAACCAGAACGACCTGAAGATTGATGTGTACCGTTCGTCGGGCCCCGGTGGTCAGTCGGTGAACACCACTGACTCGGCGGTGCGTATTACTCACCTTCCGACCGGTATTGTAGTGGCGATGCAGAATGAGAAGTCTCAGCTGCAGAACCGTGAAGCTGCGATGCGCGTTCTGCGTGCGCGCCTGTTGGCTCACCAGCAGGAGCAGATTGATGCTGAGAACGCGGCACATCGTGCTTCGCAGGTGCGTACTATGGACCGTTCGGAGCGTATCCGTACGTACAACTTCCCGGAGAACCGCATTGCGGATCACCGCACCGGCTACAAGGCGTACAACCTTGATGCCGTACTGAATGGTGACCTGGAACCTGTGGTTCAGTCCGCTATTGAGATGGATGAGGCGCACCGCCTCGCTCAGGTGGGCCAGGAACAGAAGTAACCCTGTACAGAAGTAGTTCTGTGCAGAAGTAGATTCTGTATATAGGCTCTTGCCGATTCGCTGAATCGATGTGAGATGTTGGTGAGGGGCTCGCCGCTACGGCGGTGGAGCCCCTTAGCCATATGCTGTGACAGGTTTTGAACCGTTGAGAGACGAGAAGGAGAGCTCATGAAGGTGAATGTGTACGACCCGCGTGGGGAAGAACTCGCTCAGGTACTCACGCGCGCCACCGCGGTACTGGCGCAGGTGCCCAGCCCCCGAGTGGATGCTGAGCTACTCGCCGCATACCTGCTCTATGACGGCTCACGCTCGCGCCTCCAGCACGCTGCGCTGATGGGGGAAAGGCTCACTCCCGACCAGGTCGCAGAGTACGAGGCGCTGGTCGCCCGCCGCGCCTGCCGCGAACCGCTGCAACACATCACCGGCTCCGCTCCCTTCTACCGCCTAGAGCTGTCGGTCGGACCGGGCGTGTTCGTACCCCGCCCCGAGACCGAACTACTCGTCGAAGAAGCCCTCAAAGTGCTAAGCGCACGCACCGATTCGGCAACTGGTGCGCTGCGCATCGTCGACCTGTGTACCGGATCCGGCGCTATCGCCGCGGCAATCAAGAGCGAACTGCCGAACGCCCAGGTGTTCGCGGTGGAACTCTCCGAAGATGCCATCGCCTACACCCGTAAAAACCTGGAGCCGCTCGGTGTGCACCTGGTACAGGGGAACGCTCTCACCGCCCTGCCCGAACTTGCCGGAACCTTCAAAGCGGTACTTTCGAACCCTCCGTACATTCCGCCGGCGAACGTACCTGCCGACCCGGAAGCCGCCCTGCACGACCCGGACATGGCGCTGTACGGTGGGGGAGAGGACGGCATGCAGATACCCTCCGCGATTGCCGCCCGCGCCTTCGAGCTTCTTACACCCGGCGGTCTGTTCATCATGGAGCACGACGACACCCAGGAAGAAGCCGTCGCCGAACTGTTGGCGCGCGTCGGCTTTGAGGGGTGCTACTCGGTGCGTGACCTGAATAATCGTCCGCGTCATAGCGTCGGTTATAAACCGCACCCACTAGAACCTTTAGACTAGTAAATGCACCACCTAGCCCGTACCGGGCTGCATGAAGGTAACGCGTCCCCCCTCGGTAACCAGCTCAGAGCCAGTGAAATATGGCGAACCCCCGGAAGATTGCTTCCACATGGCGCGTTGTGGGTGCCGGTGTCTCGCCGCACCAAGAAAAACATGAGAGAATAAGACCCGTGACTGCAAAGCTGTACCCCGTAACGACTGAAACTGAGACCCGCGAGGCCATCGAGGCTGCCCGCGAGGCGCTGAAGGCACACGACACGATTGTGATGCCCACCGATACCGTCTACGGTATTGCCGCAGATGCTTTCTCGCATCAGGGCGTTGCCAAGCTGCTGGCAGATAAGGGCCGCGACCGCACCATGCCGCCGCCTGTGCTGATCTTTGATCTTGCTGCGCTCGCTGGCGTGGTCGACGACGTTCCGGATGATATTTATGACCTGGGTGGTCGATTCTGGCCCGGTGCGCTGACTATTATTCTTCACTCGTACCCGTCGCTGAGCTGGGACTTGGGTGAGACCCGCGGTACCGTTGCCGTACGTGTTCCCGATGATGAGTTCGCCCTGAAGCTACTGACTGAACACGGTCCGCTGGCGGTTTCGAGCGCAAACAAGACCGGTCAGGAAGCCGCACTGGACGCGCAGACCGCCTTGGAGTCCCTGGGTGAGGACGTTGCCGTGGTGATTGACGGTGGCGCTCGTCCTAAGCCGCTTGAATCTGAGCCGAATGAGGACGGCGTGGTTGTGGTGACTGAGCGTGAGCCGGCACCGTCCACGATTCTGGATTGCACCTCCTTCCCCTACGTGGTGGTTCGTGAGGGTGCAATTCCGGTGGAGGAATTGCGCGAAGTTGTTCCGACCATCCTGACTCGTGCGGAGGCTGACGAGCAGGCGGCTCGTAAGGCTGAGGAAGCTGGGTCTGCGTCGTCTGAGTCGACTTCTTCTGAGCGTGCTCTGGATGAGCAGGCTGACCTGGATGAGGCGTACGAGCAGTGGGACAGCACTCACACTGTGAGCGGTGAGCCTGCTCGTCGCGCTTCGGCACCGGCTGCCGGCTCTGTTGCTGCATCCCTGATGGGCGCTACTTCGGCGCTGTCTTCTGCATTCAGCACCAGCGTGGATCAGGAGCGTTCGCGTGGATACCGTGACAACACTCCGAAGCCGGTTCGTGCGGATGAGCCGCAGACTCACACGGTTCCTGCTGATACTGCTCGCGCGTTGGTCTTTGGTGAGTCGAAGATTGAGACTGCCACACAGGGTGAGGCTAAGCCAGCAGAAACCAAGACTGAAGCTGCTAGGACCGAGTCTGAGGCAAAGACCGAGCAGAAGGACATGCCGGAGAATCAGCTCTAAACTTCTGCACGTTGTAGAGCTCGGAGTGTAAGAATTCGGAGCATAAAACATATAGGGAACCCCCGATATATCAATCAGATATATCGGGGTTCCCTATACGTTATGAGCCCTCTAGGCTGTGTGCCTCAGCTGTGTACCTCTAGGAGAGCACACGTGCTACCTAGTTCTTGTCGAAGCGGCGGTCCTTCTTCTTGCCCAGCGCGGTGTGGGCGTTGCGCAGTACTTCACGTACGCGCGGGGTGGGCAGAAGGTTGTTGTCGCGTGCCCAGGAATCGTCGATGCCCTGGCCGAACCACATGACCTCGACCTTGCGCACGGAACCAGCGAACTTGTCGTTCATCAGCTCGGAAACGGTGTAGCCTGCCTTGACGGCTGCGAGGCAGAGCCATTCGGGCAGGCGGTGCGGGTGGCGGCGACCAGCATCCACGGATGCGGAGGCGACGGTTGCGCCTTCCCAAGGCTGCAACACGATGGTGGGCAGCTTACCGGGGAAGGTGCCGAGCATGACCACGAATTCTGCGAGGGCATGAACGCTAGAGACCGGAGACTTGCCGGTGCCTGCACCCGCAACGGACGCCAAGGGGGAGGACGCCATCTTGGCGAAGAGCTCGGTGGTGCGTCGGCCGCGGCCCTGCACGCTAGTTGCGCGCAGGATGCACAGTTCAGGTGCGCTGTCGGGGTGCTCTTCGAGGAAGTAGTCCTGCAGATCGAGCAGTGCTTCTTCACCGAGTGCCTTGGAGAAGGAGTAGGCGCTAAATGGGTTGGTCTCTTCGGAATCATCCAGCACGAGCCGCGGGCCCTGTACCGCTGCGGAGGAGAGGTGGATGACGCGGCGTACGCCGGTGCGCTGTGCAGCGATTGCAATCACGGCGGGAAGCAGGGCGTTTGCGCCGATGAGCGGGGGCAGATCTTGCATATTGGGTGCTGCGAGGCCCGCTGCGTTGACGACGACCTGCGCGCCCGCGAAGGCTTCTGCGAGGGAGTCGATGATGCCTTCAAGCTGGTCTGCTTCGTCGATGATGCTGTCTACGTCAAGGGCTCGGGTTGCGAGTCGAGGTGCCTCAATGGGGTCGACGCTGATACCTTCTGTGTTCAGACGCGCGACGATGGAGGAACCAACGAAGCCGCTGGCACCAATGACTTTCCACTTGGATTCGGACATCTCTTTTACCTCTCACGAGCCCGCGAACGTTGCGGGGAAAAATGGGGTTATTTCAACTTTCCCATATTTGAACAGTTTATGGGGAATCTGTGGGGTTTTATTCGGTCTCTGGTCGTTTTTTCGCACGGGGTGCACAGCGCAAACACAGGCTGTGAAACTGATAGCTTGATGGATACTCAAAAGTGGGTGTGCGGGTACGTCCGCTATGCGGATAAATCAACTGAATTTGGTTGTTTATTTGTTATATAGGGCATCTTTTGGGATGACGGTTCACTCTCTAGTGGAGAGCACGGGTAAAATGTTTTCTTTGAGTGATATATCCACACGATTGAATGCCGTGGGCGCGAGAAACACCAGAAGCGCCCAGCATGGGATGGCTTATCGCGTACCGGCTGATTCAGGCGCATCGCGCCGCGGAGGGAGAACTTATGGCAGAGAAGTACAGCAACATGACCGCTTTTGCCCAGCCTTCTTCCGAACAGTCTTCTTCTCATGATTCTTTGAAGGAATATCCCCGCACGGTTGCCGTGGTGGTGACCTATAACCGTGAGGACCTGCTGCCGAAGACTCTCGCTGGTATCGCTTCTGGTGAGCGCGTACCTGCGGCGGTGGTGATTGTTGATAACGCTTCCACGGACGGTACTGCCGAGTATCTGCGGGCCCTGGATTATGAGCTGCCGGTGGACTGCATCCGCTTGGAGAGCAATATGGGCGGTGCTGGTGGTTTCGCAGTGGGTATTGACCGCGCCCTGGAACGCCATAACCCAGACCTGGTATGGGTTATGGACGATGACACCGAGCCGACCGAGAACACCCTGTCGGAGGCGGTTGCCGCTTGGCTGAACTATTCGCCGGTGCCTTCGCAGCGCCCCGCGGTGGTGGCATCTCGTGTGGTGTGGACGAACGGTGAGGACCACCCGATGAATACTCCGCGCACCATGTTTGCGGCAGGGGAGCAGCGTCATGCTCGTGCGCAGGCGGTGGGGGCCCGCCCGATTCGTAGCGCCTCGTTCGTGTCGATTCTGATGGATGCGCAGGCTATTCGCCGTAACGGTGGTTTGCCGATTGCTGAGTTCTTCATTTGGAATGATGACTTCGAGTTTTCGACTCGTCTGATTCATCACCGTGACGGCATTGCAGTGCCTTCCTCGGTGGCTAAGCACCACACGAAGACTTTTGGTACGACGAACGCTGACCCGGGTCCGCGTTTCTATAACGATGTGCGTAATAAGCTGTGGGTCTTTACCCGCTCGCGTACCCTAAACCCGCTGGAGAAGCTGCTCTATGGTGGCTCGTCGGCGCGTTTGTGGATTTCTACTGTTCTGCGTACTGATGATCGCCGCACCTACCTGGGGTATTTCCTCAATGGTGTGCGTGATGGTTTGCGTGCGCCTCGCCCGAATGCTCAGGTGCTTGAGGGCGTTTATCCGCTGACTTTCCCCGGCCGATACGGCGTGCCGGCTACTGTTAGCGCCATTGACTCTGAGAAGGCGCGTGGTTGCGTGAGCTCTGTCCCTGATTTTTCGGTGCTGATGAGCCTGTATGCGAAAGAGAACCCCGCTTACTTGGATCAAGCGTTAGAGTCGAATCTGCTGAACCAGACAGTGCGTCCTTCTGAGCTGGTTTTGGTGAAGGACGGCCCGCTGACCCGCGAGCTGGATGCCGTGGTGGACCGCTGGGTTCAGCGCGCTGAGAATCTGGATTGCCCGCCGATTCAGGTGGTGGAGCTGGCTCAGAATGTTGGTTTGGCGGAGGCGCTGAACGCCGGTCTGCAGGCGTGTTCCTGTGAGCTGGTGGCTCGTGCTGATTCTGATGACCTGTCTGAGCCGACTCGTTTTGCGCGTCTAATTCCTGCCCTGGTGCAGGGCGGCTACACGGTGCTGGGCTCTGCCATGCTTGAGGTGAATGAGAGCAATACTGCGGTGGAGTCGACCCGCGAGGCGATTATTGATTCTGAGCGTCTGCTCAGCGCGATGGACTCGCGCAACCCGATTTATCACCCGTCTGTGGCGTTCGTGAAGAGCGCCGTGCAGCAGCTGGGCGGTTACGAGTTTGTACCCGGCGCTGAGGACTGGTGGCTGTGGATGCGTCTGCGCGATGCCGGCTACCGTCTGGGCAATATCTCCGATGCGCTGGTGCGTTACCGTGCGGGTGCGGGCGCGTACACGAAGCGCGGGGGAGTGGACGCCTGGTTGCAGGATGTGGCGATTCAGCGTCGACTGTACACCGGCCACGGTATTTCTAAGCTTCAGTGGGCTCAGAACATGGCGGTGCGTAGTGTGTACCGTTTTGTTCCTGAGCAGGTGCGCCGTTCGGCGTTTCGTGCGTTGTCGTCTTTGACGGCTCGTGCTTCTTCTCGTTCTTCTGGTACCGCATCTGAAGGAGGCATGTAGTGGCTCAGTTGAAACCTCACGCTCATGTGCTGATGCGGAAGGCTGCTCAGCGCGGCACGATGGTGACGGAGGGTGACTCTGGCACGATGCTGGTGAACCGCCTGTATGAGCGTAAGCCGTGGTGGCTGATTGCGCAGGCGCTGCTTGATTCGAGCGCCTGGGTTTTGTCGGTTTTGTTCGCCTACATGCTCCGCTATAGTGTGTTGCTCAGTAACGGCTCGGTGTTCGATATTATTCACCCGGCGTCATTGACGATGACCGCTACGTTGGCTATGGTGTTGCACCTGGCTGTTGGCTTGGCGGGCGTAAAGATTTATAACGGCGTGTATTCGTACGGTTCGTTTGACGAGTCGTGGCGTGCCGGTGCGGCTGCTTTGAGTGCGGGCGCTGCGTTGACTGCTTTCTCCTTTGTGGATGAGCTGCTGGGTCTGCCGCATATTCCGCATAGTGTGCCTGCGATTGCGGGTGCGTTTTCGCTGATTATGATGGCTGGTGCCCGTATGGCGAAGCGTGTGTACACTGAGCGCGGTGCTGTGCGCGAGCTGACTGGTGAGCCCGTGATTGTGTACGGTGCCGGTTTTATTGGCGGCATGGTCATGGATTCGATGCTGCATGATGAGGAGGCGAAGCTTCGCCCGATTGCTGTCTTTGATGATGACCAGCTGAAGGCTGGTACCAAGTTCCATGGGATTTCGGTGATTACGACTTACCTCGAGTTGGAGCAGGTGATTCGTGAGTCGGGTACCCGTAAGATTCTGGTGACGATTTCGGATATGTCGGAGGATTACTTCGAGTCCTTCTGCAACCGCATGCGTAAGCTTAAGGTTGAGGTTCAGCGTATTAGTAGCGCGAATGCTCGCCTGATGGGTGAGCGTCTGATTACTGCGAGCGATAACGACCTGATGCGCGTGATTCGTGGCGAGATTAACTACGATATTGACCGCGATATTCTGCGTTCGTACTTGCACGGTAAGCGTGTGCTGGTCACGGGCGCAGGCGGCTCGATTGGTTCTGAGTTGTGCCGTCAGATTAGTGAGTTTAAACCTAAGACTCTCATGATGCTTGATCATGATGAGACTCTGCTGATGGAGACGAAGGTTTCGATTACTCACGAGTCGAGTCTGGATGATGACCGCATTATTCTGGCTGATATTCGTGAGGGTGATAACCTGCTGGAGATTTTCCGTGACCGTCGCCCCGAGGTGGTCTTCCACGCTGCGGCTTTGAAGCATGTGTCGGCGCTGGAGGCCTACCCGCAGGAGGCGTGGAAGACGAACTCCCTGGGCACTCTCAACGTGCTGCGTGCCTCGGAGGCGGTGGGCGTGAAGACCTTCGTAAACGTTTCGACCGATAAGGCTGCTGACCCGAAGACTGCGCTGGGCCAGTCCAAGCGTGTGGCGGAGCGTCTGACCGCGTACTTTGGCGAGAAGACCGGCAACACTTACGTGTCGGTTCGTTTCGGTAACGTGTTTGGTTCGCGCGGTTCGATTAAGCCGCTTTTTACGAAGCAGATCCTCTCAGGTGGTCCGATTACCCTGACGGATAAGCGCGCGACCCGTTACTTCATGCTGATTACCGATGCCTGCCTGCTGGTGATGCTTGCCGGTGCTATTGGTCGCCCGGGCGAGGTCATGGTGCTGGATATGGGTCAGCCGGTCAAGATTCTGGATGTTGCAAAGGCAATGCGCCAGGCGTATGAGCGGTATGACGTGGAGATCAAGGAGATAGGTCTTCGTAAGGGTGAGAAGCTAGATGAGGCTCTCTTCGGCGGTACCGAGAAGCTGGTACCCAGTGAGGAGAACCGGTATATTTCCCGGTCGAGTGCCCCGGCACTTAACCCTGATGAGCTCGATTATGAGCTGTGGATTCAGAACTATCGAGAGCACAGCGGCTATGAGCGTCATGGCCTGGAGCGTGCCCCGGATCCGCGTACTCTGGCGGATGCACAGACGTTCTAATCTTTACGGAATGACACCGGATGCTGTACTTGCATGGCGGGTGCGGTATCCGGTGTTTGCTCTTTGCGCGGCACTGGATTCTGTGAAGGCTAACCCCGCGTTGGTGAATAGTTTTATAGAATACGAAGTAAACATATACTGCACACACATCGTCCCTCAGCCGCGATTCTGGAGCTTGGTTCCAGCTTCGACGGCGCAATGCCTTGGAGCTGGTATGACCTCCTTTTCTGAGCTATTGAGTATTTTTGCTCTTGCTTTTGTTTTGGGTGCCCTTTTGCCGTTTGCGGTGCGCCCGATTTTGCACCGCAATAATATGGTGGATGTTCCTAATGAACGTTCTTCGCATACTGCTCCGACCTACCGCGGTATGGGTCTGGCGACTGCTGCGGCGACTCTGCTGGCGTTTGTGATGGCTACTATGTTCGGCTGGACATACCGTTCTTCTGAGTCTTTGCAACTGGCGGTGACGATTGCCGTGGCGATTTTGTGCGCTCTTGCTTTGGGCTGGCTGGAGGATATTCACGGCGTGAGTATTATGCGTCGTGCGGGCCTGCAACTGGTGATTGGTGTGCTGGTGAGCGTAAGCTTTGCGACGGTGCAGGGCACGAACGTTCTGCTGCTGATTCTGGGCGCGATTTTTATTGCCGGATACATTAACGTGGCGAACTTTATGGACGGCATTAACGGCATTTCTGGTGCTCACGGTCTGGTGGCTGGTTTGGCTTATGCGCTGACCGGCTGGATGGTGAACCTGCCGTGGCTGGCTTTGGCTGGTGTGGCTGTTGCTGGTGCTTTTGCGGCGTTCCTGCCGTGGAATGTGCGCCCTGGTAAGAACGTGTTTTTGGGTGATGCGGGTTCTTATGTTTTGGGTGCGGCGCTGGGTGCGATGGCTGTGGGTGCGTGGTTTGCAGATGTTCCGTTCCTGCTGTCTTTTGCTCCGCTGGTGACCTACCTTGCGGATGCTGGTATTACTCTGTTCCGTCGTTTTATGGCGGGGGAGCAGTGGTACAAGCCGCACCGTACTCACACTTATCAGCGTCTGACGGATGTTGGTTTCAGTCACCTTGGTTCGACTGCTGTGGTGACGGGTACGACGATTCTGGTGTGGGTGCTGCTGGCGTTCGCATCTGACCTGTATGCTGCAGGATCTGTGGTGGCAACTGTGGGTGTGGTGATGGTGGCTCTTGCCGTGTTGGCGGTGTATCTGCGTATGCCGCAGCTTTTTGGCGGCGTGGCTCCTGCTTCTGCGATTGATTTGTCGAAGCATTTTGCATCGGCTCCTAAGACGAAGAAGACTGTTTCGGAGCCTGCTACTGGTTCGTTGACTTCTGCAACCGGTGTTCCGGCGACTCCTGAGAATGTGGAGCCGACCTTGTTGCATCCGGAGCCGATTATGCCCGATTCTGTGTCTGTGAAAGATCGTGCGGGTCAGTCCTCTTCTGCTCCCCCTTCTTCCACTCAGTCAAATCAGAACCGTGGGGAGAAACACTAATGGTTTTTGGACAGCCCAAATCTCAGGTTCCTGTTGAGCCTGTATGGAGGCGCTTGGTGGACGTTCTGTGGTATCCGCCGGCGGAACGTAGATGGCAGCAGAAACGCCGCCGAGAGCGTGCTCAAGCAGGTTTGACGGCCTCTTCTTTTGAGAGCCAGGAGCTTTCCTGGAAATTTTTGTTCTATAGGGTATCGGCTTACTCTCTGCTGGCTTGGTTGGGCGGTATGATGAGTGCATACCTGTTTGCGGGCCCTGTGGGCGCGCTAGGAATAACTTTGGGCTTTCTGATAATCTATATATGCTTCACTCTGGGCGTATTAGTTATGTTGGTTGCTCCCATTTTAGACTGGGGTGTACCCAAATCGCTGGTGGTGAGCTACCTTGTGAAGATTGCCCTACTTGGTCTGGTATTGATTTTTGTGCCGTTCCCCGAGAGTCTGAGGCACGGTTGGACTCTCGCAGGCGCATGTACCGGTGTGATTCTGTGGATTGTTATTGAAACGGTCAGCATCGCACGACTGAGAATTCTATACTTCGACACCGATCTAGAAGACCATGGTCGGTAACGCGATCGGTGTTTGAAAGGAAATACGTTTGGCCGAAGAGAAGAAATGGTGGGACGGAGATAAAAAGCTCCGCTCTACCGGAGAATTGGTATCTGACGGAGGTCTCTCCGGCGCAGTCATGTCGATTCTCTATCTGATCATCGGTGTAGCAGTGTGGGGAGGCATCGGTTACCTTGGTGACCTGGTCTTCTCCACTACCTGGCTGGTGTGGGTTGGTGTCTTGATTGGCGCCGTTGGAGGTTTGACCCTCGTCTTTACCCATATGACCAGGCAGAATAAAGACCGCTAGGTCATCGAACGCGGACCGCTAGGTCACACATTCATCCATGTAGTTAGCATGTCAGTCGTTTTATAGGCAGACATGGGCTCTTGATAGCCACTAGTAGCAAGAAAGGACTTGCTTTGATCGAGAACGGGTTGATCCTCGCGGAAGCCTATGTGCCGCCGACCCCCGAAGACATGCATCTGCCCCCCTTCTTCACCATTGGTGATTTCGCATTCGGTAAGCAGAACGTACTGATTCTGCTGTCCGTGGTGATTATCGCGGTATTCTTCCTCACCGCAGCACGTAAGCGCGCCATGGTTCCTGGCAAGACTCAGTTCATCGCTGAGTCTGGCTACATGTTTGCTCGTAACTCCCTCGGCAAGGAAACCCTGGGCGTACAGCACTACAAGCCTTTCGTGCCGATTCTCTTCGCCTCCTTCTTCTTTGTTTTGGTGAACAACCTCTTCGGTTCGATTCCGTTTGTTCAGCTGCCCTCCTTCTCCCACCCCGGTAGCGCCTACGCGCTGGCTGGCGTCGCATACCTGACCTGGGTTGGTGTTGGTATCAAGCGCAAGGGCCTGGGCGGCTTCTTCAAGGACATCACCATGCCGTCGGGTCTGCCGGTGTGGATTTACCCCATCCTGATCCCGATCGAGTTCTTCTCGAACCTGCTGATTCGTCCCGCAACTCACGCACTGCGTCTCTTTGCGACCATGTTCGGTGGTCACCTGGCGCTGATGGTTGCATCCAGTATGGTGACCTACATGGTTGAGACCCTGGGCGGCATCGGCTACCTGGCTGCTATTGCACCCGGTGCTCTGGGCATGTTCCTGTACTTCCTGGAATTCATGATTCAGTGCATCCAGGCTTATGTGTTCGCTCTGTTGCTGGCTGTGTACCTGCAGGGCTCGGTTTCCGAGGGGCACTAAACTCTCTAGTTTTTTAGATTTTCACGTTCGTCATTGGGCGTGAATAAAGCAACCCACACGTTCACTGTGCGGGCTATAACTCAAATCAAACTCTGTTCGGTTCGGGTATGTTCCCGGTCGAACACTGTTGAAAGGAAAAATAATGGTTGGTTCCATCACTGCGGTTGGCTACGGTCTGGCAGCTATTGGCGGCGGCATCGGCGTGGGTCTGATCTTCGCGGCATACATGACCAGCGTTGCTCGTCAGCCCGAGTCCCAGAAGACCCTGCAGCCCATGCTGTTCCTGGGCTTCGCACTGGTCGAGGCACTGGCAATTCTGGGCCTGGTTCTCGTCTTCATCAAGTAACCGGCTCTGCCACATCCTAAACGACCCATCCCATAGAACAGGATTCCCTCCATGATTTATCTGGCAAGCGATGGGGGAGCGGAGGCAACTTCGAACCCCTTGATTCCCGACGTCGGGGAAATTGTCATTACCCTCATCGGATTCCTGATCCTCTACTACATCGTTGCTAAGTACGTTGTCCCGGCGTTCGAGAAGATCTACCAGGACCGTAAGGAAGCAATCGAAGGTGGCCTTGCCAAGGCCGAGAAGGCACAGGCAGAGGCTGCAGCGGCTCGCGATGAGTACACCCAGCAGCTCGAAAGCGCTCGACTGGAGGCTCAGAAGATTCGTGAAGAGGCACGCGCAGAGGGCGAGGCAATTATTGCCGATGCTCGCGAGCGTGCAACCGCTGAGGCTCAGCGTATTAGCGATAATGCGGCAAAGGCTATCGAGGCAGAGCGTGCGGCAGCAGCAGTGTCCCTCCGTTCCGAGGTTGGCACTCTTGCTACGACCCTTGCCGGCAAGATTGTGGGCGAAGCCCTCAACGATGATGAGCGATCGGCCCGTGTGGTAGATCGTTTTCTTGCTGACCTTGAAACCGAGAAGCAGAACGCAGGTGCGGCTCGGTAATGGCAGGAGTATCTACTGAATCACTGAGCAAGGTGGAAGAGGTACTGGAAGCTCACGCTTCCCTGCAACCCCTGAACCTGGCGAGCGAGCTTTTCGCTGTGGTTGATGTTCTCGACCACAACGGCACCCTGCGCCGTGCTGTCACCGATTCTTCGCGTGATGCAGCAGCACGTCAGGGTATCGCTAACACCGTCTTCGGCGGCAAGATCTCTTCTCAGGCTATGGCTGTTCTCACCAATGCGGTGGCTCAGCGCTGGTCTGATGATGCTGATCTGGCGAATGCCCTGGAGTATGCAGCAGTACTCGCCGTGACCGCATCGGCTCAGTCTCGCGGTGGCGTGGACGCCCTGGACGAGGTACTCAACGAACTACTCACCTTTGTGCGTACCGTTGAATCCAACACTCAGGCGCAGGAAGCGCTGTCCGACCATCAGGCAAGCAAAGAAGCAAAGAAGAAGCTCGCCGTGGCGCTCGGTGGCCCCGCCACCACTGCCGAAGGTGTGCTTCTGCTCGAACGAGTTGGCTCCAACCCCCGCGGCCGTCACGCTGCACGGGTAGCCGATGAGTTCGCAGAAATCATCGTCACGCGACAGAACCGTTACATTGCGCGAGTAACTAGCGCGATTGCGCTGTCGCAGGTACAGCTTGAACGTCTCGGTCGTGCGCTCAACGCCGTGTACGGCCGTGAGCTGAAGCTCGACGTTTCGGTGGACCCCGCCGTTCTGGGTGGTCTGCGTGTTCAGGTGGGCGACGAGGTGATTGACGGTACCGTCGAGACCCGTATGTCCGATCTGGCTCGTGCCATCGGCTAGCGGCTCAAGCTAGCGACGCTGGACCGTTCGTCGCAACGGTGATTTAGAAGATACCTCGGGTAGCGGGTGCGTTGCATATGCCCCCTTCACAGAAGCAGTGGCATTGCCCACCCGTTCAACCCGAATTGCAAGTTTCGGTTGGTTCCGTTATCGGAATGCAACCACAATGAGAGAGCAGGGACACAAGATGGCCGAACTGACCATCAATGCCGACGATGTCCGTAATGCGCTGAACGAGTTTGCAGCGTCTTATGAACCCGGCAATGCAGAACGTGTTGAGGTGGGTCGAGTTGTATCGGCCTCCGACGGTATCGCTCGTGTCGAGGGTCTTCCCTCGGTTATGGCGAATGAGCTGCTTCGTTTCGAAGACGGCACCCTCGGCCTCGCACAGAACCTGGATACCCGCAATATTGGTGTGATTGTCCTGGGCGACTTCACCGGTATTGAAGAGGGCCAGGTCGTACACCGCACCGGTGAGGTCCTCTCGGTGCCGGTTGGTGACGCGTACCTCGGTCGCGTTGTTGACCCCCTTGGTAACCCGATCGATGACCTTGGCCCCATTGAGTCCGAAGGCCGCCGCGCACTGGAGCTGCAGGCTCCCGGCGTGACCCAGCGTAAGTCGGTTCACGAGCCGCTGCAGACCGGTCTGAAGGCAATCGACTCGATGATTCCGATCGGTCGCGGTCAGCGTCAGCTGATCATTGGTGACCGCCAGACCGGTAAGACCGCTATCGCGATCGACACCATTCTGAACCAGAAGGACAACTGGGCTTCCGGTGACCCCGACAAGCAGGTTCGATGCATCTATGTGGCTGTTGGCCAGAAGGCATCCACCATTGCAGCTGTCCGCCACACCCTTGAGACTCGTGGCGCGCTGGAGTACACCACCATCGTGGCATCTCCTGCATCCGACGCAGCAGGCTTCAAGTACTTGGCACCCTACACCGGTTCGGCTATCGGCCAGCACTGGATGTACGGTGGCAAGCACGTCCTCATCATCTTCGACGACCTGTCGAAGCAGGCAGAAGCATACCGCGCTGTGTCCCTGTTGCTGCGCCGCCCGCCGGGACGTGAAGCATACCCCGGTGACGTCTTCTACCTGCACTCCCGTCTGCTGGAGCGTTGCGCTAAGCTCTCTGACGACCTCGGTGCTGGCTCGATGACCGGCTTCCCGATCATTGAGACCAAGGCAAACGATGTTTCCGCCTTCATTCCGACCAACGTCATCTCCATTACCGACGGCCAGATCTTCCTGCAGTCCGACCTGTTCAACGCTAACCAGCGTCCGGCAGTTGACGTAGGTATCTCCGTCTCCCGTGTTGGTGGTGCCGCACAGACCAAGGCTATGAAGAAGGTCTCTGGTACCCTGAAGCTGGAGCTGGCACAGTACCGTTCGATGGAAGCGTTCGCAATGTTTGCATCCGACCTGGACGACGCTACCAAGGCACAGCTGACCCGCGGTTCTCGCCTGACCGAGTTGCTACGTCAGCCGCAGTACACCCCGTACGCAGTTGAAGAGCAGGTTGTCTCCATTTGGGCTGGTACCTCCGGTCACCTCGATGACATTGAGGTTTCCGACGTGCTGCGCTTCGAAGAAGGCTTCATCGAGTACCTGCGTCACAAGACCTCGGTACTAACCGATATCGCTTCCTCCGGCAAACTTGAGGATGACATCGTTGCCGCGCTGAAGACTGCAGTTGCTGAATTCAAGCAGGGCTTCAAGTCTGAGGGTAGCAGCCACCTCGTCAACGCAGGTCACGAGGAACACAAGGCAGCTCACGATAGCGAAATCACTCAGGAAACCATCGGTTAGCGATTAGTCCTCGCCTTCTCCCCGCCTCAGCTATGAGGCTGGGGCGGGGCAGAAAGCAAGGAGAAAGGAAGCTCTATGGGAGCCCAGATTAGGGTTTACCGACAGAAGATTGCTTCGACGTCGTCTATGAAGAAAATCTTCAAGGCGATGGAGATGATCGCGACCTCCCGCATTAACAAGGCTCGTAATGCTGCTCAGGCAGCCGGCCCCTACGCAAACGCTCTGACCCGTGTGGTGACTGCGGTTGCGACTCAGCATGGTATCGAACACCCGCTGATTCATAAGCCGCACGAGTTCGGAACCTACGAACACCGCCGCTCCGCAATCCTGGTTATTACCAGCGACCGCGGCCTGGCTGGTTCGTACTCCTCGGCTATCCTGCGTCGTACTGAATCTCTGATTGAGAGGTTGCGCTCTAACGGCCAGGAGGTACAGCTGTACCTGGTCGGTCGTAAGGCAAAGGCTTACTTTGAGTTCCGTGAGCGCCCCTACGCCCGTGCGTGGGAGGGCCACACCGATGCACCTCGTGTTGAAACCGCCGTCGAAATTCGTGACGCGCTGCTCGAAGCCTACGACCTGCCCATCGAAGAGGGCGGCGTAGACGAACTGCACATCGTGTACACCGAGTTCAAATCGATGGTTGTTCAGGACCCTAAGATTCTGCGCCTGCTGCCCATCCACGTGGCTGACGCAAAGGCTATGGGCGAGGAAATCGTTCCCGACCAGGAACTGACCAAGGCTGAGTACGAGCAGGCGGCATCCTTCGAGTTCGAACCCTCCGCTGAGGAAGTACTCAACAAGCTGCTGCCGCGCTACGTTGCATCCCGTATCTTCTCCTGCCTCCTGCAGGCAGCAGCAAGTGAGCTGGCATCCCGCCAGCGCGCAATGAAGACCGCAGGTGACAACGCTGAGACGCTGATTACCAAGTACACCCGTTTGATGAACAACGCACGTCAGGCGGAAATTACTCAGGAGCTCTCTGAAATCGTGGGCGGCGCAGACGCCCTCGGCTCCTAGTATTGGTACGCCAACGAAGCCATCAACTGTCCAAACTTTCTAAGTAAGTGAGAAATATGACTGCCACCTACAACGAATCGGTCACCGCACCGACTCAGGGCGCAACGGGTCGTATTGCCCGCGTCATCGGCCCCGTGGTCGATGTCGAGTTCCCCGCCGGTCAGGTCCCCGAGATTTACAACGCTCTGACCACCGAGCTGACCCTCGACGGTCGCACCCGCACCATCACCTTCGAGACCGCACAGCACCTGGGCGACTCAATCGTTCGCGCTATCTCCCTGCAGCAGACTGACGGCCTGGTCCGTGGTCAGGCTGTAGTCGATACCGGCGCACCGATCTCCGTCCCCGTTGGTGACGGCGTGAAGGGCCACATCTTCAATGTTCTCGGTGACGCACTCGACGTGCCGAACTCCGAGATCAAGGCTGACACCTACTGGCCGATTCACCGTGCCGCTCCCGGCTTCGCAGAGCTGGAAGGCTCCACCGAAATGCTGGAGACCGGTATTAAGTCCATCGACCTTCTGACCCCCTACATTAAGGGCGGTAAGATTGGTCTATTCGGTGGTGCAGGCGTGGGTAAGACCGTGCTGATCCAGGAAATGATTACCCGCGTGGCTCGTAACTTCGGTGGTACCTCCGTGTTCACCGGTGTTGGCGAGCGTACCCGTGAGGGTAACGACCTGTGGGTCGAAATGGAAGAAGCAGGCGTTCTGAAGGACACCGCTCTTGTATTCGGCCAGATGGATGAGCCCCCGGGAACCCGTCTGCGCGTGGCACTGACCGGTCTGACCATGGCGGAGTACTTCCGCGATGTTCAGAACCAGGACGTGCTGCTGTTCATCGACAACATCTTCCGTTTCACGCAGGCAGGTTCTGAGGTTTCCACCCTGCTGGGCCGCATGCCCTCCGCAGTGGGTTACCAGCCGAACCTGGCGGACGAAATGGGTCTGCTGCAGGAACGCATTACCTCCACCCGCGGTCACTCCATCACCTCCATGCAGGCAATTTACGTGCCTGCGGATGACTACACCGACCCGGCGCCGGCAACCACCTTCGCGCACCTGGATGCGACCACCGAGCTCTCTCGTGAAATCGCATCGCGCGGTCTGTACCCGGCAATTGACCCGCTGTCCTCCACCTCCCGAATTCTGGACGCACAGTACATCGGCCAGGAGCACTACGACACCGCAATTCGCGTGAAGGCTATTCTGCAGGAAAACAAGGAACTGCAGGACATCATCGCGATTCTGGGTGTGGACGAGCTCTCCGAGGAACAGAAGATTGTCGTGGCACGTGCACGTCGTATCGAGCAGTTCCTCTCCCAGAACACCTACACTGCAAAGCAGTTCACCGGTGTCGAGGGTTCGACCGTTCCGCTGAAGGACACCATCGAGTCCTTCCAGATGATCTGCAACGGCGATGTCGATCACATCCCCGAGCAGGCGTTCTACAACATTGGTGGTATGGACGACGTTATGCGCCGCTACGAGGAAATCAAGGCACAGACTGGAGCTAAGTAATCATGGCTCTGAAAGTTGAAGTTGTTTCCCGCGAACGCGTCGTGTGGACTGGCGAAGCGAAGTACGTTCGTGCACGCTCCGTTAGCGGTGACCTTGGTATCCTGCCGGGTATGATCCCCACCTGCACGCTGCTGGCACAGGACGGCGAGCTGCTCATTGAACCTATTGAGGGTGAGCCCATTAAGACCATCCTCAACGCAGGTTTCTTGACCGTCTCGAACGACCACGTGACCATCGCTGCAAAGCACACACATATCTAAAGCCGGTTCCCCACACGGGGAATTGACAGTGTGTACACCTCGCCGGTGTTCCTCCTCGACAGGGGAAGGGCACCGGCGATTGGTGTATACGGGACAGGTCATGTGCGCAAAAAGAGAGCGCGCAAAACAATAGCGTGCCTAGAAAGATGATGCGCACAGAAAGGGGGGCTCCCACGGTTGGGAGGCCCCCTCACTCTATGTGTAGCCGCCTAGCTAGAGCCGTTTAGAACAGGCGGTCAGCCGAATCGTCCACGCCGCGCATCGCATCGTAGTCCAGGCTCACGCAGCGGATACCGCGGTCCTCAGCCAGGGTACGAGCCTGCGGCTTAATCGTCTGTGCCGCAAACACGCCGCGCACCGGAGCCAGCAGCGGGTCACGGTTGAGCAGCTCCAGATAACGGGTAAGCTGCTCAACACCGTCAATATCGCCCACACGCTTAAGCTCAACCGCCACGGAGATGCCGTGCGCATCCTTCGCCATGATGTCTACCGGACCGATAGCGGTTGGGTACTCGCGGCGCACCAGCGAATAGCCATCACCGAGAGTGTGGATTTGCTCGGCAAGTAGACGCTGCAGGTCAGCCTCCACACCGTCCTTGATGAGGCCGGGGTCAACACCCAGGTCGGTGGCGTGCTCGTGCTCAATCTTGTAGATACGAATCATGAGGCGGTCATCGCTCTTAGCCGCCTGTACGGTCCACAGTTGCTGAACATCAGACTCCAGTTCCTCACGGATGCTCTGCGGAACGTCCTTGCGCTCAGCCACCAGCAGGGAGCAGGGAGGGCTCATCCAGTTCAGGGGCTTGTAGGAACCACCGTCGGAGTGAATGAGGACGGAGCCGTCATTCTTGACCATTAGTAGGCGGGTAGCGCGGGGCAGGTGGGCGCGAAGGCGGCCCTCATAATCTACGGAGCATTCAGCAATGACAATACGCATCCGTCCACTCTAGCAGGTACGAGTGCTTGGCTCTAGCAGGTGAGGGTATGAGCTAGGGAACCTGAGCTCGATGCAGGTCGCGGCACAAAGCGGGGAGGAGTACTGCCTCCGGATGAGGAAGAGCGCATAGCGAACAGCGGCAGGGCTGGTAGGTAGAGATAGTTGAGTGGCGCGGTAGAATAGGGCTCATGGCACGTAAAAATCATCCCGGCAGGCGAGCATCCGGCACCACCAGCGATAAGTGGCACCGTCAAGCACCCGCAGGGCGTGATATTAGCAGGATTCTCGACCCTACGCCCCGACTAGAACGTGACCGATACGGTGACTGGCTGGTGCAATACATTCCAGCCGTCAACGCCCAAAAAACCTACACATGCCCCGAATGCTACCGCCCGATTCCACCCAGAACAGCGCATCTGGTGGTGTGGCAAGAAAGCCATACGATGGGCCGTAGCCGCGCCATTGATGAGCGCAGACACTGGCATCAGCATTGCTGGCGCACCCGCCGCAAATAGGCTGAACACTGCACATAAGGTGCAGCCCAAGACCACATTCTCGAATCCAATTCTTGAAGGAACGCAATGAGCAACACCGCCGATACCACTCGCGAGCAGGAATTCGATCCCGCCCGCTACGTCTTCAGCACCGCTGCTGAACACACCCCCATTAAGGCACGTACTGTGCTTCCTGCGCGCCGCGAGAACTTCACCGTCACCACTGCGGATGGCAAGCGCCTCGTCGGTGAACTCGCACTGCCCGAAGGCGAAGTCAAAGCAACCCTGGTGACCTTCCATCCGTTGCCCACGCACGGCGGCTACATGGACTCGCACGTGTACAAGAAGGCGTCCTTCCGCCTGCCGGCGCTGTCGAATATTGCGGTGCTACGTTTCAACACTCGTGGTACTTCTTCGATTCGCGGCACTAGTGAAGGCGTCTTTGACGGCGGCTTTGCCGAGAAGAAGGACTTCGATGCAATCCTGAAGTTTGTACGTGAGTGTGCCCTGCCGAACCCCTGGCTGGTTGGCTGGTCCTTCGGCACTGAGTTGGTGCTCAAGTACGCGCCCGAATACGCGAACGAGTTCACCGGTGCTATTCTGCTCTCCCCGCCGCTGCACCGCGTGCACCCGGCTGAGCTGGACGAATGGAACAATATCTCGAACCCGCTGTACGCGCTGGTTCCTGAGCATGATGACTACCTGCAGCCTCCGGCGGCGCGTGAGCGTTTCGCGGCTGTACCGCGCACTCAGGTGATTCCCTTTGAGGGGTGCAAGCACCTGTGGGTGGGCGAGAAGTCCGTACAGCAGGTCCTCAACACCGTGGTCAGCATCGTGACCGGTGTATCCACCGAGCTGCCCACCGAAT
This sequence comes from Rothia sp. 27098_8_161, assembly GCF_041432905.1. NCBI lineage: Bacteria > Bacillati > Actinomycetota > Actinomycetes > Micrococcales > Micrococcaceae > Rothia > Rothia sp. 27098_8_161. Next base: position 94,559 of record NZ_JAPWAL010000003.1, read on the forward strand.
ACAACGGCCCGGTGGCAGAAGAAATCACTGAGCTCTAAAGAATCGGCATAAAAATACGGCACAAAAATATCAAGGCGGTGGCTTTGGATAGAATATCCAAAGCCACCGCCTTTTGTCTTAAATGCTTGCTCGGCAGAAGAGCCGCGAGCGTGTAGAGAACCTAAAGGGAATCTACCGCTGGGAGGTGACTAAAGTTGGTCCTGGCGAGGAATGAATACCTCACGGACCAGAATCAGCATGGAAGCCGCCACCGGAATAGCAATCAGTGCACCCAGCACGCCCCAGAGTGCGCCACCGGCAGCCACCGAAATAATCGCAACGCCGGCAGGAACCGATACAGCGCGAGCCATAATACGCGGAGAAATTAGATACGCCTCCACCTGCAAGTACAGGAAGTACGCCACCGCAAACCACAGCGCCAGGCTCCAGCCCTGAGTCAGCAGAATCATCGAGGTCAAAATCAGCGCAATCACGCCACCAACCAGCGGAATAAACGCCAGAATCATGACGACCAAAGCCATCAACTGCGGGAAGCTAAAGCCCACAAAAGTCATAATCAAGAACGCCACAAACGCGTTCAGCACAGCAACCAGAGCCTGACCCATCACGTAGTTACCCACCGACTCGGTAATCTTGTCGGTAATGTACTTGACGCGCACACGCTTGGACGACGGCGCCAGACGCACACCCCATGCCTTGATGGTGTCCATCGAGGTGAGGAAGTATAGAGACAGGAACAGCACAATAATCACGCCGGTCACGCTCTGCGCTAGGGTGGATCCAGCAGTAACCAGGCTCGACATGAAGCTATTGACCTGTGAAGAGGAGAACGTTGATTCCAAGAACTTCGGGACATTCTCATTCGCCCAGGTGCTGATGTTAAAACGCTGATCAAGCTCGTGGTACCAATCAGAATTAATCGTGTTCTGATAAATACCCGGCGCGTACTGAACAAACTTAGATGCCTGCTCGCTAATAATCGGGCCAATGGTCATGACCAGAGCGGTCACAGCGCCAGCAAAACCAGCAAGCACAGCAATCACGCCGATACCGCGCTTAATGCCCCAAGACTCCAGGCGGCGCACAATCGGGTCCAGACCCAGAGCAATGAAAATAGCACCGGTCACCCAACCCACCAGGGCACCCACATTGTTGAAAATGTAGTAGGCGAAGAGCGCTAGACCCACGCCCACGGTCATGAGGAAACCAAAAGCGACCGGGTTATGCATCATCGAGGTCTTGCCGTTGCCGACCACCTTGGGTGGGGGAGGTGCATCCTCGGAAGCGGCGGGGACCACCGGAATGGTATCCGTAGGGGGCATGGAAGCGCGGCGGCGGTTAGAACGCACCTGGCTAATGCTTTCGGTCAGCTCGCTGAAAGTCTCCGTTAGCTGATCAGTGAGGGAATCCTTTTTACGCGTCTCGGGGGACGATGTAGCCTCTGCGGGAGTTGCTGAGGCCTTCTTCTTGCTCATGGTCTTCCTTTCCGAATCATTCCGGGTATTTTTTCTCTACTGTGCCATTCTACCGGCTGGTTTACTTGGTTACGACGTCAACGGTGAATCCCAAAGATAGGGGAGCGCAAGTGTGAGAGTTATCTGTGCGCTGTTCAAGGATTAGTATAAGTGCTAGTCCCGGCATGAGCTCAGAGCGTAGGCGGCAGATAACTCTCGCTCGCAACGGCCCATTGTGGGGATAATAGAGGAAGGAACGCGTGAAGGATCTAGCCGGCACGCAACAATAGATCCCGCACGCAACAATAGATACAGAACGTAAAGGAGCCCAGGATGAGCATCATTTTTGATCCGGCAGACCGCGGTACATCCCAGAACACGGTGCAGGGTAACCTTGCCCAGGGCGGTGCAGCACAGAACAGTGCAGCGCAGAAGATTCCCGCCTCCGTACGCAACGCGGTGGAACTGAACCCCAATGCGGTACAGTCTGCTGGCGAACAAGGTGGCGAGCAGACCCGCTCTGCTCCCACCTGGCGATACGAGGTCAACACCCCCGAAGAGTTCCAGAAGTTCGTGCAGCTCTCCAGCCAGGGTGCCGTGATTTTTGCGCTCTACGCACCGCACTCGCCATCCTCCCTGCAGATGCTCGAAGGCGTGCAGAAGCTCGTTGACTCCGCCGCAGGTAGCATGATTTGCGCCGCCGTGGACGTCACCAAGCTCCCCGAAGTAGCCCAGGCATTCGGCGTGAGCGGCGTGCCCGCGGGCGTTGCTGTTCTGGCGGGTCGCCCGGCACCGATTTACACCGGGCCGGTCAGCACAGAAGACCTCGGCGATGTGCTCTCCCAGGTTCTGCAGCTTGCAGCACAGTACCAGCTACCCGGCGGTTTCGACCCGGTCGTTCCCGAAGATGAAATGCCCCTGCCGCCCCTGCATGCAGAAGCCGTTGCCGCCCTTGACCGCGGTGACTTGGAGGGCGCCCGCGCCGCATACCGCAAGGCAATCACCGAGAACCCCGGCGATAAGGAAGCGAAGCTCGGCCTGGAACAGGTTGAACTGCTCTCACGAGTGAAGGACCTGGACATGGCAACCGAACGTGCGGCGGCCGCGGCAGACCCCATGAATATTGACGCGGCATTCAATGTAGCCGATCTGGATCTGGTGGGTGGCCACGTGGAAGATTCCTACAACCGTCTGCTGCGCCTGTTTAGCGCAGTGGGCCCCGACGATAAGGCGCGTGTGCGTGAACGCCTCGTGCAGCTCTTCGACGTGGTGGGTGTATCTGACCCGCGCACCGTCAAAGCGCGTGCAGCACTGACCATGGCGCTGTTCTAAAAACAGCTGTCACCGGGGAAACGTCATGAGCCGGTCTAACCGGCTGAAACTTTGAATACGGACGGGCTATCGTCTACCCCCTGTACTCGGGCTGTGGGATAGGCGGTAGCCCGCTCTGATTTTTGCGGTTTTGGTGGTTTTATTGAAGGAGAAATCAGAAACCCCAACCTGACAGATAGCGCGCCAGGACGCTACAGATAGCACCCCGGAATGTCCATATACTGCACGACGGATACGTAATATGCGGGTTTTATAGCCAAAGCCTGTGGACCTTTTTACAAGAGTGATAGGGTGAAAACATGAACACTAGTCATTTTTCTCGAAACCCTGATTCGCATGAGCCAGGTTCGCCGCAGAACCCGGTACAAGAGACCGCAGTAGAGGCAGCCCCCGCCGCGGCAGTACCCCAGGCTATAGCCTCGGAAGCTGTACGCGTACCGGACGCCCCTGCGGAGGCACTCCCAACCCCCGCAGCAGCTGTTCCCGCATCGGTAGCACCGCAGCTACCCGTCACCCCGCAGACTATACCTGCGGCTGGTGCTTGCCCCGCCATTGAAATCCGCGGCCTCACCAAGGCATTCGGCCAGAAGGTCGCCGTCGACCGCATCAACCTCGACATCCCCTCCGGATCCTTCTACGGACTGGTCGGCCGCAACGGTGCCGGTAAAACCACCACCATCTCCATGGTCACCGGTATGCTCATGCCCGATGAAGGCACCGCACACGTGCGTGGTATTGACATGTGGGCCGACCCGCTCAAAGCCAAAGCACACCTGGGCGTGCTGCCCGATGGCGTGCACCTCTTCGACAAGCTCACCGGTGAGCAGCTCATCACCTACTCCGGCTACCTGCACGGAATCGATAAGGAAACCGTCGCCTCCCGCGTCAAGGATCTGCTCACTGCAATGGACCTGACCGACGCTGCGGGCCGTGCCGTCGCCGACTACTCCGCCGGTATGACCAAGAAGATTGCGCTCGCCGCCGCTCTCGTTCACGCGCCCTCCGTGCTGATTCTCGATGAGCCCTTCGAAGCGGTCGACCCGGTTTCTGTCGCCAATATTCAGGACATTCTGCGTGGCTTCGTTGCCTCCGGCGGAACTGTCATTATCTCCTCGCACGTGATGGACCTTGTTCAGCGCCTGTGCGACCACGTAGCCGTCATGGACTCCGGTCGTATTCTCGCTGCCGGAACCGTCGACGAAGTACGCGCAGGCATTAGCCTTGAAGAACGATTCGTGCAGTTGGTCGGCGGCCGCACCTCCTCGGAAGGATTGTCATGGTTGGGCACCTCGTCTCACTAAAGTGGCAGTATGTGCTCGCTTCCTTCCGCCGTAGCATCTGGGCACTGATTGGCCTGATTTTTGCGGTGCTCTACACGGGAGGTATGCTCTTCAGCCTCGGCTCCGCATACGTGCTTGCTAATTCGAAGATCCCTGAATACGGTCAGCTCGGAGCCCTCCTTGTAGGTGCTGTTCTTGCCCTCGCCTGGGCTATCGTCCCTATCGTCTTTACCGGACTGGACGGCACCCTGGACGAGAGCCGATTCGTGCTCTTCCCCATCAAACCCTCCACCCTGCAGAAGGGCCAGTTCCTTGGCGGGTTCGTGGGTATCCCCGGTATTGCGAGCATTATTGCGGTGCTGCTGGGCGCTATCGCGTTTCTATCGCAGCCGCTTGCGCTCATCGTGTACCTCCTCTGCTGCGTGCTCGGCCTTGCGAACCTCATGGTGTGGGCACGTCTCGCAAACCGTCTGGGGATGGTGCTGAACGATAACCCGCGCATCGCCAATACCCTGATGATCATTGCTGTGCTACTGATGATGAGTGCCGGCTTTATCTTCGGCGGCACAATGATTTACCTGACCGAGCATTGGGATGAAGTGCTGCCCTACTTACCGTGGCTGGGTGTGACGCCTTTCGGGTCCGCGTTCGCGGTGCCCTACTTTATGACGACCGGCCATATGGGCGCCGCCCTTGGCTGCCTGGCCTTGACCCTTGTTTACCTGGCCGGCGGTTGGTGGTTGTGGGGTAAGAACCTTGCACGCTCCATGGCGAATGTGAGCGGTAGCGCCCACCATGCGAGTGCAGCCGAAGTCGCCGCAGGTGATTTGGGTCTGTTCGCTCGCTTCCCCGCAACCCCGCGAGGTGCCGTAGCGGCACGAACCCTGCACTCATTCCTGAAAGATAACCGTCTGCAGATGCTGGCCGTCAGCACCGCCATGCTTTACCTGATACTAACTGTGGGTATGCCGCTGTTCCTGAGTTCTGTGGGGTCCGGTAAGACTCATGTTGAATTCTCCGGCAACGCGGCTGAAGCCTACCAGATTATCAATAGCGGCGTCATGCAGCTCTTCGGATTCTGGATGTACTTCTGCACCATCTTCACCGGCTACTACATGTGCTACCTCGTCTCATACGACAACACTGCATTCAGCTTGCACGTACTCTCCCCGCTGCGCGGTATTGATGACCGCATCGGTCGTCTCTGGGGCTACAGCATCTTGACGGTTCCGGTCGTGGTGGTGGTGATATTCGTCGCCTGTGTAGCAAATGGACACCTGGACCTCTTCCCCATCGTGCTGATGCACCAGCTGGGAGTGTTCGCCGCGGCGGCTGGCATGGGATGCGTGATGGATACCTTCATCAGTCCGCCGGTGGCGCCTCCCGGCGCTAACCCGTTCAAGAACCCGAAGAACACTGACGGCTTCGCTAAACAGTTGCTGCTGATGCTCTCTATACTTCTGGTGATGCTCAGCGCACTACCTGGCGGTATCTCCGTTGTCCTGTATATTTTCCGCACGCAGGATATGCTGACCCTCGTCTACGGTGGCGTAATTCAGCTGCTGATTGGTGCCGCCCTGCTCGTGGGTGGCGTGGTGTGGGGCGGTCACCGCTACGACAAGGTCAGCTCCAAGATGCTGGAGCGCGTGGCACGCTTCTAAGTGAACTAACAAGAGTTGAAGCTCCAGCACATCAGGAATAAACGAGAATGGTTCCGTGTTAGGTACTAAGCCTGGCACGGAACCCCTTTTCTGCACCGCCCGAAATTCTAGCGGAAAGAAGCTCACCGTAATAACTAAGAGCCTATGGCCGAGCTGTGGTCTGCCTCCATATTGACCGCCCGTGGGCTCAGCACCTCCCAACTGCTACTAAAATAGAGAAGGCGCCGATCGTCCAACCGAGCGGCGGCGCCCCTCACCCTATGTATCCCGCCTCATTATCAAGGAGAAACATGAGCTCGATCGAAGGCATCGAAGACCCCTTTGGCCCCGGAACCGCAGGCGGCACCGCCCTGCTCGAACGCGAAGAAACCCAGCTTTCTGAGCCCGGCGACCACGAGCGCTTCTCCCACTACGTACGCAAGGAAAAGATCCTCGAATCGGCGCTGACCGGTGAACCCGTGCGCGCTCTCTGCGGCAAAATGTGGGTACCCGGCCGTGACCCGCAGAAGTTCCCCGTCTGCCCCCAGTGCAAGGAAATCTACGAAGGCCTCGCACCAGGCAACGACGGAGGCAACGGCTCCGGCGAATAATACGCGCCAGATAAATACACCTCAGGCAATACGCCTGAATACATACGATTGAATAACACGCAGCAGCGAGACTCAACGGCCCAACACCGTCCATGAGACTTTGCTGACGAGCACAAAATTCTTGCACCACAACCCGGCAACAGCCCGTGGATGTGGTGCTAGAATTTAACCTCGCTGTTTCCGGACCGCCAGACGCCCACCACCTCCACACGTGGGAGAAGAGTCAGCGGATGGAACCAGCAGATGCAGACGAGGAAGAAGGAGAGAATGAGCGCACCCGCAGAGGAACCCACACTATTCGACAGTATGGCGAAGCCGAAGCTCTCCCCGGCATATCCCGACCGCGCCCCCTGGGGTACCTCCGTCAGCCTGCGCGCCTGGCAGGCAGAAGCCATGCAGAAGTACTTCGACACCAACCCCCGCGACTTCATGGCAGTCGCAACCCCCGGCGCGGGTAAAACCACGTTTGCGTTGACCCTCGCCAAGGAACTATTCAACCGCGGTACGGTCCGCCAGCTTATTGTTGTGGCGCCGACCGACCACCTGAAAAAGCAGTGGGCAGACGCTGCCGCGAAGGTCGGTATTCCCATTGACCCGAACTTCAAGAACGCAGATGTAACCATCAGCCGCCACTACAAGGGTGTGGCGCTGACCTACGCGCAGGTGGCAAATAAGCCGCAGCTGCACGCTCGCAACACCGAGGCGACGAAAACCCTCGTGATTTTTGATGAGATTCACCACGCAGGTGATTCGCTGTCCTGGGGTGACGGCCTGCGTGAAGCGTTCGACGATGCGACCCGCCGCGTGGCGCTCACGGGTACCCCGTTCCGCTCGGATACCTCCCCGATTCCGTTCGTCACCTACGAGGTCGACAATGACGGTATCCGCCGCTCCAAGGCAGATTACTCCTACGGTTACGGCCCCGCGTTGAAGGACCACGTGGTACGCCCGGTCATCTTCATGGCCTACTCGGGGCAGATGCGTTGGCGCACCTCCGCCGGTGAGGAAATGGCGGCAAACCTTGGTGAAGGATTCACCAAGGATATCACCTCCCAAGCGTGGCGAACCGCCCTTGACCCCAACGGCGAATGGATCCCGACCGTGCTCGCGGCAGCCGACAAGCGCCTGACCGAGGTGCGCCGCACCGTGCCCGACGCCGGTGCACTCGTCATCGCTACCGACCACGCGGACGCTAAAGCCTACGCCGAACAGATCCAGAAAATCACCGGCGAATACCCCGCCGTGATCCTCTCTGACGATCGTGAAGCCTCCGCAAAAATTGACGAATTCCGTGAAGGCATGCAGCGCTGGATGGTTGCGGTGCGCATGGTGTCCGAAGGCGTGGACGTGCCCCGCCTCGCCGTGGGTGTGTATGCCACCAGCACCAGTACCCCGCTATTCTTCGCGCAGGCGATTGGTCGTTTCGTGCGTGCTCGTAAGCGCGGCGAAACCGCCTCAGTGTTCCTGCCGTCCGTGCCGCAGCTGATGATGCTCGCCAACGACATGGAAGTGGAACGTGACCACGCCCTTGACCGCGGAGCACCCCAGGAAATCGACCCCATGGTTGAGGGTCTGGACGACCACCTGCTCGAAGAAGCAAACCGCGAGGAGCGTGCCTCCGAGCAGCTGGCACGCGGCAAGTTCGAGGCGCTCGGCTCCGAGGCATCCTTCCACGGTGTGCTGTTCGACGGCGCCGAGTTCGCATCTGGTGATTTGGCGGTCGGTAGCGAGGAGGAGCAAGACTTCCTGGGTATTCCGGGTCTGCTGGATGCCGAACAGGTCGGTACGCTGCTGCGAGCGCATCAGCGTGAGCATGCGGCACGTCGCCCGGCCACTGCCGCACCTTCGGTGGTGGATCACCGCCAACTGAAGGCGCTGCGCAATAAGCTGGCGAAGAATGTGGCGGCGTGGTCGATTCGTTCAGGGCAGCCGCACGGCGTGATTCATAATGAGCTGCGTAAGATTTGTGGCGGCCCGGCGGTGGCGCAGGCTTCTGCTGAGCAGATTCAGGCGCGTATCGATAAGCTGTCGGACTGGTTCGTCGGTCGACGCTAGAATGTGAATAGAACGTACGGAAAGCCCCGCGAGTGTGTGTGCTCGCGGGGCTTTTTCATGCCCGGAAATGCCTGGTTGAGCGAAGTTATGGCGTGATGAGTTGAGAATGTTTTTCGGGTTCTATACCCCAGAAAATGAATATTGTACACAGTATACAAAGGTGTAAATTATTCACCCATCTGAAATCCCATGAAAGAAAACCTCATCCCACACAACGCACACCCCACCCGGCGCACCATCCTCACTGGCGCAGCATGGGCACTGCCCATCATTGTGGCTTCCGCCCTAGTACCCGCATACGCAGCCAATGGCGCACAAACCCACACCTCCCCCCGCCCATGGTCAAAGGACAGGTAAACGGCCAAGATCTTCACCGTCCCGGTGGGCGTACGCGAACTCAGCTTCACCGCACCGCTGCCCGGATCCAGCTATGCATTAACCCGGTCTGCGGTCTGGAATGGGTACGCGGCAGCTTGGCTGACTAAGTAGCCGCGGCTACTCGAGTTGTATCGTTCGATGAGTCGTGGGCACACTAAGTCATAGGCACGCTAGAGGCGGGGAGCCTGGGATAGCACATCCCAAGACTCCCCGCCTCTGCATATTCTGCGTCTCTATATATTCAACGCCGCCTGAAATGACGAGTTACCTACAGTGATAGTGGAGGTTAGAGAACCTCAACCACCTCAACGCCCTCATCTTCAAGCTCGGCAACCACGTCGTCGAGCTTGTCCTCGTGCACGGGCGCGGTCAGGTCAACCAATACGCGAGTCTCGTATCCTGCATCGACCGCATCGCGAGCGGTTGCCGACACGCAATAATCGGTCGCGATACCAACAATATCGACGAACTCGATACCGTGCTCATCCAGCCACTCCGACAGGGGAGTCTGCGGGCCTCCCTCGGACGCGTCTACACCGGGTTCGTGCTCGCCGGTTGCGACCTCATCCTCGGGTGCCAGAAGGCCCTCAAACCCCGAGTAAGCTGCCTCGAAGCGGCCCTTACGGAAGTACGCCTCAATATAGTCGGTGTCCAGATTTTCATGAATCTGTGAGCCTTCGCTCTTCGCGACGCAGTGCACCGGCCAGGAGTCCACAAAGTCCGGGGTGTCGGAGAAGTGTGAACCCGGATCAATATGCCAATCCTGGGTGGCAACAATCGCGTCATAGCGGTGGTGATTGTTCTCCACATACTCGCTAATCAGCGCGGCAATATCCGCGCCGCGCTCAGTAGCGAGGGTGCCGCCGGCGCAGAAATCGTTCTGCACGTCAACAATAATCAGTGCCTTAGACATGTCTGTCCTTTACAAGTAGGGAAGGTCTTCACTCTGATTCGCCAGGTGAAAACAGTATCTCAGAAGGATGGTTTAGATGAACTCGGTCGGAATGATCGGCTCACCCTCCGAGAGGCGGTGGGCAGCTTCCGGAAGCTCAGCCAGGGAGGCTGCGTGGCGGGCGGTTGCGCGGCGCACGCCTTCCTCACCGGTGAAGCCGGGCAGCAGTTCGCCGTTGCGAACGAAGTCCACCATGAGCGGGCGGGTGTCTTCGAGCAGGCTCGGGTCCTCGTGGGTGCCCAGAACCTCGGCGGTCGCAATGCCCATGCCGTTGAGTCGGCGGGCCGCACGCTTGGCACCACCGATAGAAGCCTTGCCAGCCGAGGCCTTAGCGACCGGCTGCATTTCACCAGCGGCGTTCTCACGCTCGACGACCTTGTACACCATGGAGGAAGTCGGCGCACCGGAACCGGTGACCAGCTTGGTACCCACGCCGTAGGAGTCCACGGGTGCTGCCGCCAGGGATGCGATAGCGTACTCGTCCAGATCGCTGGTGACGGTGATCTTGGTGTGGGTATTGCCGAGCGAGTCGAGCAGTTCACGCACGCGTGCCGCGGTAGCGACCAGGTCGCCGGAATCCAGACGCACACCCCCGAGCTCTTCGCCAGCGAGTTCCACGCCGAGGCGGACTGCCTCGTCCACGTTGTAGGTGTCGACGAGCAGGGTGGTGCGGGCACCGAGGGAACGCAGCTGTGCCTCGAATGCTTCACGTTCGCTGTCGTGCAGCAGGGTGAAAGCGTGGGCGCTGGTGCCGATGGTGTGCAGGCCGTAGCGCAGACCAGCCTCCAGGTTGGAGGTGCCCACGAAGCCGGCGATAACGGCGGCACGTGCAGCGGAGACGGCGGCGCGTTCGTGGGCGCGGCGCGAACCCATTTCGAGGCAGGGTCGGTTGCCTGCGGCTGCGCTCATGCGGGAGGCTGCACTCGCCACGGCGGAGTCAAAGTTCAGGATGGACAGCAGGTACGTTTCGAGGACGCACGCTTCGGCGAAGGTACCTTCGACCTGCAGGACGGGGGAGTGGGGGAAGAACGCTTCGCCTTCTGCGTAGCCGCGGATCTCGCCGCTGAAGGTGAAAGATTCGAGGTAGGAGAGGGTTTCTTTGTTGACGATGTTGCGGGAGGAGAGGAAGGAGAGTTCTTCGTCGTTGAAGTGGAAGTCTGCGAGGCCTTCGAGGAATCGGCCGGTGCCTGCGAGGATACCGTAGCGGCGGCCTGCGGGTAGGCGGCGGGTGAAGACTTCGAAGGTGCACTTACGGTTGGCTGCGCCGGATGCGAGTGCCGCCTGGAGCATGGTCAGTTCGTAGTGATCGGTGAGAAGAGAGGTAGTAGCCATGTGTTTATTGTAGAGGGGAATTAGGGTATTTTTCCTCTTGAGTCGGCGTGTCAATCACTACATAAAGTATTCTTGACTCTAAGTACTGTAGTATGACAAATTACCAGCATTCTGTGTATGAACAACGCAGTCTAAACACCGCAGTAGCGCAGGACGAACACAGGGGCAACACATACCCGCCCGTATAATCAAAGGGAACCGGCCGCAAAGGAAACCAATGAACACTACCGCCGTGACCCTCTCCACCGGAACCCTTGAAGAGACCGACCTCGACACCGCCCTGGAAAACATCCTCGCCACAGACATCCCCTGGAAAGTCATCGTCTGGAACGACCCCGTCAATCTCATGACCTACGTGTCCTACGTCTTCCGCAGTCACTTTGGCTATTCCCGCGCCCGCGCCGAAGAGCTCATGCTGCAGGTGCACAACAACGGCAAGGTAATCGTCTTCACCGGCTCACGCGAAGACGCCGAAAAACACACCCAGGCAATGCACGCCTGGGGCCTGCTGGCAACCTTCGAGAAAGTAGAAAACTAATGGCGCGACCCTTCCGCCGCACCCCCGGAGGCTACACCGCCTCCTTCGAACCCGCTGAACGCGACCTGATCCGCGAACTCGCCGAAGACGTGCGCGCACTACTGCGCCCGGCAGACACCACCGCTGACGGTAGCACCGTCGACCCGCTGGAGGCGCTGGTCGGCATCACCGAAAAGCCCACCCTCCCCGCCGACAGCGCAGTAGCGCGCCTGCTACCGGCCGCAAGCAACGACGAGGAGACCGCCATCGAATACCGCCGCTACACCGAACGCGACCTGCGCGAAACCAAACGCGCAAACCTCGCCATGCTGGCATTCGACATCGAATCCAGGGACCTGAGCCTGAACGAGGAACATGCCCGTGCCTGGGCTGCCGCGCTCGGCGATATTCGTCTAGTGCTCGCCGACCGCCTCTACATCGTGGACGAAGACACCGCAGAAGACATTGCGGCGTTTACCGACCCTTCCGAGATTGAGACCCAGGAAGAGTACATGGCTGTGGTGTATAACTTCGTCTCCTGGGTTCAGGACTCGCTCATGCTCGCCATGATCGACGGGCTGGATGACAAAGAAACACCCGGTCGAGCATGTGGCGAGACAACCGAGCAAGAATAGAGCGAATTTTTCGAGTTACCCCTCAAACTATCGTCATATACAACCACTTAATGGTGGTTCTCGACTCATCTAACCGCTCAACGGACTAAAAGGGTAACCTTAGCGAGTTAGCATAGAACGTGGTACCCGACCGATAACGAAGTGTAGGTGACACATGAGTGACAGCATCGACGCGACCAATCCCTACCGTGCCCGCACCCCCTGGGGTAGCCCTGCGCCCGTAGGCCCCACGGCTGCGGCACCCATCGGCGTCTTCGACTCTGGTGTCGGCGGACTCACCGTGGCACGCGCCATCATGGACCAGTTGCCTCACGAACGCATTATCTACGTCGGCGACACCGCTCACGGACCCTACGGCCCCCTCAAAATCGCAGAAGTACGCGCCAACGCGCTACGCATCATGGACGAACTCGTCGACTCAGGCGTGAAAATGCTCGTCATCGCCTGCAATACCGCCTCCGCAGCGGTGCTCCGCGACGCCCGCGAACGCTACACCCGCCAGTACGGCATCCCCGTCATTGAGGTGATTCAGCCCGCCGCCCGCCGTGCGCTCGCCGCAACCCGCAACCGTAAGATCGGTGTGATTGCGACGGAGGCGACCGTCACCTCCCGCGCCTACGAGGATACTTTCGCGATTACCCCGAACCTTGAGGTGTACTCGGTAGCATGCCCGCGCTTCGTAGAGTTCGTGGAGAAGGGTATTACCTCCGGCCCCGAGCTGCTGGAGACCGCCCGCCAGTACCTGCAGCCGCTCAAGGACGCCGGCGTGGACACCCTCGTGCTCGGCTGTACCCACTACCCGTTGCTAACCGGTGTGATTTCCTACATTATGGGTGAGGACGTCAGCCTGGTTTCCTCCGCGGATGAGACCGCGAAGGACGTGTACCGCGAACTGCTCAACCACGCCATTGAAAGCCCGGTCCCCGAGGAAAACCCGCACCACGAATTCCTCGCCACCGGCGAATCTGAGACGTTCTCGCACCTGGCGCGCCGATTCCTCGGCCCTGAGGTCACCAACGTGCGCCACACCAGCTCGGTTGCGGAACGCTACCCGACCGGCTCGCTGGCTGCACTCACTCCCGAAATGCTTACGGCACACCGCAACATCAACATCAACGAATCGGCAGATCCTGCAGAGGCGGCACGCATCTCCGTGGGTACCGAATTTTCTGGCACCATCCCTAAGGACGACACCTCATGCGTCTAACCGTTATCGGTTGCACGGGCTCCTTCCCCGGCCCCGTCTCACCGGCTAGTTGCTATATGCTCACCGCCACGGACTTCGCGGGTCGAACCTGGCGCATCATCATGGACATGGGCAACGGCTCACTCGGCATGCTCCAGCACCATATCGATCTGAGCGATATCGACGCGATTCTGATTTCGCACCTGCACCCGGACCACTGCATTGACCTGTCCGGTCTGCACGTGGCGGTCAAGTGGGATCCGCGCGGCTGGCCTAAGGGCCGTATTCCGCTGTACGGTCCCGCCGCAATTAACGAGTACCTTTCTGCGACTCACGGCCTGGACCCGGACCCGGGCATGAGCACCGAATTCGAGTACCACACCTGGACTGAGGGCGAGACCGTGCAGATAGGGCCCTTCCGGGTGGAGCCGTTCCGTGTGGTTCACCCCTCGAAGGACCCGTACGCCCTGCGTATCACCTGCAACGACCGCGAGGGCCACACCGTGTTCTCGTACTCGGGCGATACCGACCTGTGCGAGGGCCTGGTTAAGGCTGCGCGCGGCGCTGACCTGTTCCTCTGTGAGGCGGCATACCAGGAGGGTCGCGATGATGCCCTGCGCGGTATTCACCTGACTGGCAAGCGTGCCGGTGAGGCTGCCACGGAGGCGGGTGTGCGTAACCTGCTGCTGACCCACCTACCCGTGTGGAACGACCCGGATATCGCCTACGCGGAGGCGCGCAGTGCCTTCTCCGGCCCGGTCGGCATTGCCGAAATGGCGGCAAGCTACCGCATCTACCCGCGCCCGACGGAGGCTCACCCGGTCACGTCCACCCTGAATGTGGTCGAGGTGCTTGATCCGCCGCTGAATACCGCGATTGCTCTCCCTAAGCCAGAGCTAGATTAGGCGAAGCCCGAACTGGACTAGACCAAACCCGAGCTAGGCTAAAACGAGCTGGACTAGTGCAAACTGTGCTCAGTCCCGCCCACTTTTTGACATAGAATCAACAGACAGACATAAATCCCGCAGACAGATTCAAGGAGAACCCATGACTGCTACCCGCGAAGACGGCCGCGCCCTCAACGAGCTGCGCCCCATCACCATCACCCGCGGTTGGTCCCGCAACGCTGAGGGCTCCGCGCTCATCGAGTTCGGCAACACCCGCGTGCTGTGCACCGCATCCTTCACCGAGGGTGTGCCTCGCTGGCTCAAAGGTGAAGGTAAGGGCTGGGTGACCGCCGAGTACGCGATGTTGCCGCGCGCCACCAACACCCGTTCTTCTCGCGAGTCGCTCAAGGGCCGCGTGGGCGGCCGCACCCACGAAATTTCTCGCCTGATTGGTCGCTCCCTGCGCGCCGTCATCAACATGGATGAGCTGGGCGAGAACACTATTGTGCTCGACTGTGATGTTCTGCAGGCTGATGGCGGCACCCGCACCGCCTCCATCACCGGCGCATATGTGGCACTGGCTGACGCTATTTCTTGGGCGAAGGAACAGAAGATTCTGCCTGCTAAGGCGAACCCGCTGATTGATTCGGTATCCGCAATTTCGGTGGGCATTATTGACGGCACCCCCATGCTGGATTTGCCCTACACCGAGGACGTACGCGCAGAGACCGACATGAACGTGGTCGTTACCGGCAGCGGCAAGTTCGTTGAGGTGCAGGGCACCGCCGAGGGGGCACCCTTCGATCGCGACGAACTCAACAGCCTGCTCGACCTGGCGCTGGAAGGCACTGCAGAGCTGGCTCAGATTCAGCGTGAAGCACTAGCACACTAACCCGTCCCGGTAACTAGTTCCGTCGATAAGGAGAAACTATGGCAGACGCAAAGATTGTTCTGGCAAGCCACAATAAGGGCAAGCTCAAGGAACTGCGCGAAATTCTGCGCGGACGCATTGATGGCCTGGACATTAATACCCAGGTGGTTGACGCCTCCAGCGTGAACGCACCCGATGTTCCCGAGACCGGCGTGACCTTCGCTGAGAACTCCCTGCTGAAGGCACGCGCTGTTGCCGAGGCAACTGGCCTGGTCGCTATTGCTGACGATTCCGGCCTGTCGGTGGATGTGCTCAACGGCGCCCCCGGTATTTTCTCGGCACGCTGGGCGGGTAACCACGGTGATGACACCGCGAACCTGAACCTGCTGCTGGCTCAGCTGAGCGATATTCCTGCCGAGCACCGCGGTGCGAAGTTCTGCTGTGCGGCGTCAGTCGCCTCCCCGAACGGTTTTGAGGCGGTCGAGTACGGCGAGCTGCCTGGCGAGTTGCTGACTGCACCGGCTGGGAAGGGCGGCTTCGGCTACGACCCGATTCTGCGCCCCGTGGAGCTGAACGGCGAGAACGCCCTGTATGAGGGCCAGTACGCTGGCAAGTCGTGCGCTGAGATTCCCGCCGAGATTAAGAATTCGATTAGCCACCGTGCGCGTGCTTTTGAGGCGCTAATTCCTCAGATTGCTGCGGCGCTGGCTTCCTAAAACCGTCGCTGAGGTGCCAGAGTGTACTCGCTGTGCCGGTCTCACTGCGCTGGCCTGATGGGTGAAAACGCGGGGCTGGGTGCGATTTTTTTACGCATCCCTCTAAAATCCCCCACAGGGATACCAATTAAAGGCACAATAGTGTGAGAAGCTTTACCTCAAGGTTAGTGACACCAAAGAAACTCGTCTGCTGAAGGTACCTTCGGCAGACGAGTTTTGCTATTGAAGAGCCTTTCAACGCTGCATCTGCCCCGATGCTTGCTGTCACCGACCGTGGTAGAAAAACCTGCAGCGAAAGAGACACACCGATGCTCATCCTTCTTCTGCTGATGGCATTCGCCCTTGCCGCCGGATGCTGGGCGTACTCCTATGTGTGGCGCGGACTGAACCGCCGCGTCATTGCCGCCGTGAAGGTGGTCGACCCGATGATTACGCTCGGCCCGTACATCATGGCGGCGTGGGCGGCGTTCATGGCTCTCATCGCCACGAACATATGGGTGACCGGAACCCTGCACACCGTGCTGACGATTATTTTCTGGGTGATTGCCGTAGGTTGCCTCGGCTGGGCTGGATTCTGGCTGCTCATGCACTGCCTGGGCGGGCAGACCCCGGGCAAACGCCCGATGTGGTGGCGTGAAGCAGTTGCCGCGAAGTTCGCCTGGCGCAACCTCTCGCGGATGCCCGCCTACCTGGGTGCTCGCACCAGCATCCTGCCGGTGGAGAACCCGCACCTGACCAAACCGTATTCGGGGTCTTGGACTCGCCCGCTCGGTGCGACCATGCCCGGGTACAGCTCTAACGGTGAGTTTATTGAGGGCTTTGATGAATTCGGTCGGAAGATGCCGCATATCTACCCCGTAGGTCCTGAACCGACGATTTTGGAGATGGCGCGCTGGGGTAAATCGGTCAGCTCCGATCAGCTGTTGACAACGTTCCTGCCGACCGCTCCGTTTGAGCGTCTGCGTCTGCCCGGTACCATGACGGGCCCCTTCACCTTTGCGGGGGAGGTGCCGCACGGTGCGGTCACCAAGTGGCCTCGCCGCAGCGGTGCGAATCGTGCCTTCGGCTCTTACGCTCGTCTGGGCGAAATCACCGAACGTAAGGTGGAGCTGCTGGTCGACCACCGCATCATTGTGGCACTGCAAACCACCCGCGAAAGCTACGAACGCCGCCACAGCTGGATGCTCGCCTTCACCGACATCGCAGACGGCGACTTCACGATGGACGCCGACGAGAACGGCAACCTGCGCATTACCTTCGGCATGGTCACCGAAGGCTACGAGACTCCGTGGGTCTTCACCAGCACCCTGAAAGACAGCCCGCGTCTGCGCCGCAAGGTACACCACGCCATGAGAGAACGCCGTGTGCTCAAGCAGAGCAGCGGCGAGCTGATGGACTGGCACTTCGTGCCGAAGCTCAGCGAGTTCCCGCATGGCCCGGTCACGAATGAGCTTCCCGAAGAGTTCTACTTCAAGTCCAATATCATGGTCACGAACCGTCACGAGAGCTCCTCGCGTGCCTCGGGTGAAGCACACTAGGGGAGTGCCTCTGCTATGAGGCGATCAGGATGGAAATGCACAGGCTGGAAGCGCCCAGACTGAATACCTCAAAAAGTTCACCCTAAAAATAAAATTCAGATACCCACAGATACTCACACACCGGCTGCTACTCCAGGGGGGGGGTGGCAGCCGGTGCTTCTCTGTGTTCCTTCTCTGCGTTCCCAGTTTCTCGGCAGAGCCTCATGACGGTGTAGGGCCTAATGACGGGGCAGACAGAAAGCAACAACAAGCCACGATAGAATAGAAACTTAGAGCACTATGAGTACAAGCCCGGGGCATTTTCTCCCTTTCGCGAGCTTGCCGTGCTGAAAACATCTGCAGAGCATATTTGCAGAGAGCATCTGCAGGGAACACCTACAGAGAACACACAGTCATCACTTGCCGAAAGGATTCCCGTGGCGTCTTCGAACTACACCGCCCGCCACCTCTCCGTGTTGGAAGGTCTGGAAGCTGTACGCAAACGCCCGGGCATGTACATTGGCTCCACCGACTCCCGCGGCCTGATGCACTGCCTTTGGGAGATTATCGACAACTCGGTGGATGAGGCGCTCGCCGGTTTCGGTCAGTCCATTCAGGTCATTCTGTACCGTGACGGTTCGGTTGAGGTGCGCGATGATGGCCGCGGTATCCCCACCGATATTGAGCCGCGCACCGGCCTGTCCGGTGTGGAGGTCGTGTTCACTAAGCTGCACGCCGGCGGTAAGTTTGGCGGCGGCTCCTATAACGCCTCCGGTGGTTTGCACGGTGTGGGCGCTTCTGTGGTGAACGCGCTGTCTTCCCGCCTGGATGTGCAGGTGGACCGTGGCTCGAAGACCTACCAGATGTCCTTCCGCCACGGCATTCCCGGTCACTTCGAGTCCGGTCGCACCCCCAAGCCCGAAGATCCGTTCACTACCGCAACCGAGGGTACTGACGCCCTGCAGATTGTGGGTCGCGCTAAGCGCGGGGTGACCGGCACCCGTGTGCGCTATTGGGCTGACCCGCAGATTTTCACCCCCGATGCTAAGTTCAGCTACGAGGACTTGGCTGCTCGTGCGCGCCAGACCGCGTTCCTTATTCCGGGTCTGCGTATTTGCATCCGCGATGAGCGCCGCCTGCCTGGCACCCCCGGCGAGTTGGAGCCCCACGAGGAAGTTTTCCAGTACGATGGCGGCATTAGCGAGTTCGTCGAGTTCTTGGCTCATGATGAGCGTATTACCGACACCTGGCGTTTTAGCGGCAGTGGCTCTTTCACCGAGACCGTGCCCGTGCTGGGTGAGGATGGCCGCTCACAGCTGACCGATGTGGAGCGCGATTGTGAAGTGGACGTTGCGCTGCGCTGGGGTATTGGCTATGAGACGACGGTCCGTAGCTTCGTGAACATTATTGCCACCCCCAAAGGTGGTACTCACACTACCGGTTTTGAGCAGGGACTGCTGCGCGTGATGCGCAAGCACCTTGCCGATAACGCACGCAAGTACAAGGCGGGTAACGACAAGATTGAGAAGGACGACGTGCTCGCCGGCTTGACCGCCGTGCTGACCGTGCGTCTTGCTGAGCCGCAGTTTGAGGGTCAGACCAAGGAAATTCTGGGTACCCCGGCGGTCCGCCAAATCGTGTCGAAGGTCGTGGGGGATGCCCTGAAGGCTCGCCTGGAGTCGACCGCTCGTGCGGAGAAGGCTCAGGCGACCGCTCTGTGCGAGAAGGTTGTCTCTGAGATGAAAACCCGCGTCTCGGCGCGCATCCATAAGGAAACTCAGCGCCGTAAGACCGCACTGGAGTCTTCATCTATGCCCACTAAGCTGGTGGATTGCCGTTCGACCAATGTTGAGCATTCTGAGCTGTTCATTGTGGAGGGTGACTCGGCGTTGGGTACTGCGCGTCTGGCGCGTTCTTCCTCGTATCAGGCTCTGCTACCGATTCGCGGTAAGATCCTGAACACTCAGCGTGCTTCGGTGACTGATGTGCTCGCGAATGCTGAGTGCGCGGCGCTGATTCAGGTTATCGGTGCGGGCTCGGGTCGTACTTTTGACCTGGACTCTGCTCGCTACGGGAAGGTTATTATGATGACCGATGCGGACGTGGACGGTGCCCACATTCGTACCCTGCTGCTGACCCTGTTCTACCGTTACATGCGTCCGCTGATTGAGGCCGGTCGCGTGTACGCTGCGGTTCCGCCTCTGCATCGTGTAGAGGTGGTGCGCCGCGGCAAGCCGAACGAGATGGTGTACACCTACTCGGAGAAGCAGCTGCACGAGCTTCTGGAATCTTTGCAGGAGCAGGATGTGTCTTATAAGGAACCCATCCAGCGTTATAAGGGTCTGGGTGAGATGGATGCCGATCAGCTGGCTGAGACGACGATGGATCCGCGCCATCGCATGTTGCGCCGTATTCGCATTGAGGATGCGGAGGCTGCCGAGCGTGCGTTCTCCTTGTTGATGGGTTCTGAGGTGGCTCCGCGTAAGGAATTCATCATTGCGGGTGCTCATCAGCTGGATACTGAGAGTATTGATATGTAGCTTGCGGTGTACCTTACGGGGTAGTGGCGGCTGGCGTGTCACATTCTATGATTTTTCCATGATAATAATCACAATATTTCTTGGAAATCTCAGTAAAATTGGTATAACTTGGGCAAGTTTAAGCTTTGAGTGCTACTTGGATTACCTGTCACAATCCGGGAATCTGTCACCAAAATTTTGCAAAAGTGATATAAAACTGCAAAGTTTCACCCTAGTTCCGAAAGTACCTTCCAACCCCGCAAGGCACTATCGTGTTTCGTCCCTCAATCCATCCGCACGCCGAGGGATAACGTTCAAGGTACCTTTAGAGAAACGTCAAACAATAAACGTCCATACTATGCACAGTCTACTCACAGCTCCCAAGGAAAACCCTGTACCTTAGAAGCATGAGAGACACTGTGTCAGTAACTCTCGTATGCCCTCCATTGGTGGGGGACTACCCGAAATCTGGCACAAACACACATTAAGTACACACATAGTAAGGACCTATCAATGGATCCCCTTGATTTTGGTAGGTGGCAGTTCGGTATTACCACCGTCTACCACTTCTTCATGGTTCCGCTGACTCTGGGTCTGGGCCTTGTGGTGACCTACCTGTACATTCGCTACGTTCGTACCAAGAAGGACGAATACAAGCGCATGACGAAGTTCTGGGGCAAGCTGTACCTCATTAATTTCGCTATGGGTGTGGCCACCGGTCTGGTTCAGGAATTCCAGTTCGGCATGGCGTGGAGCGAATACTCCCGCTTCGTCGGCGACGTCTTCGGCGCTCCGCTGGCAATGGAAGGCCTCTTCGCCTTCTTCGTTGAGTCTACCTTCCTCGGTCTGTGGATCTTCGGTTGGGACCGACTCAAGCCTGCTGTACACGCATTCTCGCTGTTCATGGCAGTCCTCGGCTCCTGGATTTCTGCATTCTTCATTCTGGTTGCAAACTCCTGGATGCAGCACCCCGTCGGTGCAGAAATGATTGACGGTCGTCCCCGTATGACCGATATTGGCGCAGTGCTGATGAACCCCCTCGCATGGGTAACCTTCTCTCACGTCATCACCTCCGCTATTCAGGTTGCTGGTGGCTTCCTGGTTGGTATCGCATGGTACAAGCTGTGGCGTCGCCGCAAGGACGGCATCGACAAGGTCGTTGACGGCAAGGTCGTTGTTGGTGAGTCCGACAAGGGTGCACGTGACAAGGCTGATTTCCAGGTTTGGTTCAAGTCCCTGCGCCTGGGCGCTGTTGTGGGTCTCCTCGCCTTCGCAGGTATCGGTGCGTCCGGTCACCTGCAGGCACAGATGATGATTCACGAGCAGCCCATGAAGATGGCTGCTGCAGAAGCTGCGTGCCACGACGGCACCTCCTTCTCCGTTCTGACCGTCGGTGAACTCGGCGCTCAGAGCTGTGACAAGATCAACACCATCATCGAGGTCCCCGGCGTGCTGTCCTTCCTGGCACACGACAACTTCGACACTCCGGTGAAGGGTATTCAGACCCTGCTGCCCGAATACGAAGCTAAGTTCGGCACTAACCTGCCCAACAACCCGCTCTACGGTGAGCGTGCAGGTCAGAAGATCGACTACCTGCCCTCCCTCGAGGTCTCCTACTGGGGCTTCCGCGGCATGATTGGTCTGGGTGCGGTTGTACTGCCCTTCTACCTCTACGCACTGTGGGTAACCCGTAAGAAGGGTGTGGGCACCGTTCCCGAGTCCAAGCTGCTCAAGAACGTTGCAGTCTGGTCTATTATGGCCCCCTTCTTCGCTATCTCCCTCGGCTGGATCTTCACCGAAATGGGCCGCCAGCCCTTCGTTGTGGCTCCGAACCTTCAGGGTGACCCCTCGATTCACCTGTTCACCGCAGCAGCTATCTCCCCGGGTGTTTCCGGTGAAGAAATCCTCTTCTCCCTGCTCACCCTGGGTCTGCTCTACGGTGTGCTGATGGTGGTTGAGGTTTACCTGCTCATCAAGTACGTCAAGGCCGGTGTGGTGGCAGCAATGCCCGAGCTGGTTCAGTCGCACCACGAGGACGAGTCCAACGACAAGTCTAAGCGCGATGTGCTGGAGTTCGCCTACTAGGCGGGTAAGGATTGATTCACCATGAACTTTGATTTCAATATCTTTGCCGGTCAGCCTGGCTTGCCCACCCTCTGGTTTGTTGCCATTGGTGTTTTCTTCATCATGTACCTGATTCTGGATGGTTTCGACCTGGGCGTCGGTATGCTGATGGGTTCCAAGTTCACTAAGAACGAGAAGGAACGTCGTCTGCTACTGAACACCATCGGCCCTGTCTGGGACGGTAACGAGGTGTGGATTGTGTCCGGCGGTGCAGCTCTGTTCGCGGCATTCCCCATCTGGTACGCAGCCCTCTTCTCGGCTCTATATATCCCCCTGACCCTCGCGCTGGTCTTCCTGATTCTGCGCGTGGTCGCAATTGAATACCGCGGGAAGAAGAACGACGAGAAGTGGATCCGTAACTGGAACATTGCTCTGTCCGTCTCCTCCTTCGGTATCGCACTGCTCGTTGGTGCTCTGCTTGGTCTGACCTCCATGGGCCTGCCCATCAACGAGAATGGCGACCGTGTCGGCGGCGCCTTCGCATGGGTCTCCCTGCCGGTTCTGCTCGGCGGTCTGGGCTTCGTGGGCTTCTCCCTGGTTCAGGGCCTTGCCTTCATCGCTCTGAAGACTGACGGTGACATCCGCGACCGTGCCCGCAACACCCTGGTACGCTGGGCTCCTGTCCTGCTGCTGCCGATTGTTGCATGGGTTCTGGCACTGGACTTCACCACCGGTAACGGCATCTCCTGGCTGTTCACCATCCTGGCTGTGGTTGCTGTTCTGATTGCTTGGATCTCCGCAAAGGGTGGCCGTGAGGGTCGCGCTTTTGCTGGTCTGTCCGTGTTCCTCGCATTCGGCGCGCTGGCAATCTTCACCGCAATGTACCCGAACGTTCTGCCCTCCACCCTGGACCCGGCATACTCGCTCACCATTGCGAACGCATCCAGCTCCGAGTACACCCTGGGCGTTATGACCTTCGTGACCTGCCTCGGTCTGCCGGTCGTCTTCGTCTACCAGGCATGGACCTACTGGGTCTTCCGTAAGCGTCTGCACGTGGATCACATCCCCGAGGCTCACGACGCTACCGAACTGGCTGAACTGCCGACCAAGTAGCATATAGCTGGTTGAAGGATCCCCCGAATTTCTCTTCTGAGAAGTTCGGGGGATTTTTCTATGCCCGCAGAGGAGGCAGTTCTTGGTAGATGAGTGGGCGCGCAAAAATTTTTGGTGCACCCCCCGAAATTCGCGCGCAACAGGGAGCAGGAAGTGTAATATGGCTAACAACTCACTCTGATGAAAGGTGTTCAACGATGAAGTCCCGCAACCGCCGCTCCACCGCACCCACCCCTCGCGCCAATATGGGCCGCCGACTGCTCACCGCGGGTGCCCTGCTCTGCATCGGCGTGCTCCCGCTGAGCGCATGCTCGCTCTTCGAGCCGCCGCTGGAACGCGACGAAAGTGTCCACGCCATCTTTGACGCGGAACAGGACATCGTGAAGATGCCCCTGGACGATTACCTCTACGGCGAGCGCACTCACTACGAATACACGGCCTTTCAGATTGCCATGAAGCAGTGCTTCGCCGAACACGGGCAGAACTACACCATCCAGGCTCCCTACTCTGAGGGTGCGCCCCGCGGAGAGATGGGGCGAAAGTACGGTCCCTGGAACGTCGAGTACGCCCAGAAGTACGGTTTTCAGAAGCGTGACCCCAACGCTGCCGAGCCCATCTCCTATAACTCGGGAGAGACCATGAGCCCCGAGGACAAGCTTCGCACCGAATGCTACCCCAAGGCCCGTGAGACCCTGGACGCCGCGGTGCCCGAAGGTAAGAGGCCCGAGAAGGAAGATCAGGCCACGTACATTCGTATCTCTACTGAGGCGGGTAACGCCGTTTACGGTAGTAAACTGCACCGCGAGCTCGAAGAGAAGTGGAAGCAGTGCGTCTCTGACCGCGGCCTCACCCCGCGTTCGGCAGGCTCCGTCGCCGAGGAAACCCCGCTGACTGAGCAGCTGAGCAAGAACGGCGGTTTCAACGAGCCCGCCTCCGAAGAGGAAATTCGCATCGCCACCATCATGGCAGAATGCAACCAACAGGTCGGCATGAGCCAGCAGCTCTACGACCTGGAGGCACAGTATCAGATGCCGCTCATCCGCAAGTACCAGTCGCAGCTTGAGCAGGACCGCAAGGCAGAACGTGAGCGTGACGAGAAGTTCAAACAGTACGTTCTGGATCACCAGTAAACCGGGGCACTAAAAGACAGCGCACCGAAAGACCGCGCAACGAAATATAGCGCAGAGAAATAGACGGCGCAGAAACAGTTCAGAAAGACACCGCCATGACCACTCACTCACAGAACCAAAACAGCGGGCACCGCTTCAGCGAGCGCATCGCCCGACCCCGCGTGCTCCTGCTGCTGGCTATCCTCGCCATCGGCTCGCTCATGCTGTCCTTCTACCTGGGCACCCGCTACGCTGCCACGGGCCCCGACCCGACCGTGCAGGCGAAAACCGTGATTCCGGTCTGGGCGAAGATTGAAGAACGCACCGTCAGCGAGGGACTCGCCATTGCCGGAACCACCAAGGCTGGGGAGACCGCCCCGATTAGCGCGCGCACCAACGGTGAGCCGGTGCTCGTCTACCAGAACCAGAAGCCCGGCAACGTGCTCAAGGCCGGTGACTTCATCGGCATTATTGGTGCCGACCCCGTCTTCGTGCTGGAGGGGCCGCTACCGCTGTACCGCGACCTCAACCTGGGCGATAACGGCGACGACGTGCTCGCCTTCCAGAAGGCACTGAACTCCGCCGGGTACGCCACCGCTCAGAGCGGCACCGTCACCGAAGACACCCTCGACGCCGTCACGCGCCTGCACCGCGCGCACCTGACCGGCGTGCCCAGCGAAGGGGTCACCAGCATTGCCCGCAACAACTACGCGATTCTGCCCGGCGGAAGCCACACCGTCACCGCAGTTGCGGCGGTCGGCCAGCTCATCAGCGACGGCAACCCCATCGCGAGTGTAGAAACCAGCGAACCCTACGTGGAATCCAGCGTTGAACTCGCCGTCGCCAATAAGCTCAAGGTCGGCGACCGCATTAGCTTGCGCACCTCCACCGGCAGTGTGGAGGGCACCATCACCAGCATTGGTGAGCTGCAGAACGACCCCTCCAAGGGTGCGGCAAAGAGCGTGCGATTCAGTGCCGACGACCCGAGCAAGCTCACTCCGGGGCAGAGCGCATCCATCACCAGTAAGGGCAACACCTCAACCACCCTCGCCGTGCCGACTACCGCGGTACGCCAGGACTCCCAGGGCACCTACGTGCTCGTTGAAAAGGGCGGAAGCTCCACCTCGACCAGCAAGGATGCGCCCGCCACCGAACGAGTCAACGTTGAGGTTCTACGCACCGCCGGCGGGTACGCCGCAATCAACGCGAACCTCAGCGCGGGACAGAAGGTGCTTGTCTCATGAGCCGCCGTAATAGAATCCCCGAGCGAGCCCCCGACGGCATGACAGCCCCGCGAGTCAGGGGAGAAGCCGCCAGGCTCGACGTTGCGCCCGACACTGTACCAAACACCGCGCCCGCTATCGAAATGCACGGCATTACCCGCATCTTCGAGGGGAGCGAACGAGCAGTCCTCGATCGTCTCGACCTGGTGGTCGAACGCGGCGAATTCCTCGCCATTATTGGTCCGTCCGGCTCCGGTAAATCCACCCTGCTCAACGCCATTGGCCTGCTCGACACTCCCACCAGCGGAACCTACAGCCTCTTCGGCAAAAACACGGAAGGACTCAGCGACAGAGAACGCGACGAAATGCGCCGAGACCACCTCGGCTTCATCTTCCAATCATCAAACATGCTGCTGGACGAAACCAGCACGACCAACGCCTCCATGGGTCTGCGCGTGCAGGGGGTACCCTACGGCGAGCGCCTGCAACGCACCGAAGAAACCCTAGAATTTCTGGGGTTGAGCGATCGCGCCAGCATCCGCACCCGCTACCTTTCCGGTGGCGAGAAGCAGCGTTGCGCCATTGCTCGTGCCCTCGCCACGCGCCCGCCACTGATTCTTGCCGACGAGCCCACCGGCAACCTGGATAGCCACAATAGCGACAAAGTCATTGAGATTCTGCAGCGCATTAACGCGACCGGCTGTACCGTGCTGGTTATTACCCACGACCCGGAGGTTGCCGCCGCCGCCCGCCGTGTGATTCGCATTGAGGATGGGCGGCTACACGAGCAGAGCCGCGCCGACTTGGCTACGGTGCCGGTCGCTGAGGTGCCGAGTACTGAGGTTGCACCGGTTGCAACGAATACCCCGGCGGAAACCACGGTAGAGACTCCCGTAGAAGCTCCCGCCAGCCTCGCACCGGGGGAGAAGCCCGCCTCCCACCGTCGCGGAAGCTTCCTCACTGATGACAGCATCGAGGCAATTTCCGCGCTCACCTCACGACCGCTACGCACCCTGCTGCTGGGCCTGTCCTTTGCGCTGGGCGTGGGCGGACTCATCAGCGCCTCCGGCATGAGCGAATCCGCCAGCTACCAGGTGAATCAGCGGCTGCTCGGCTCCGAACAATCCACGCTCTACATCAGTGACAGGGATAATGACCAGAACGTGCTCGGAACCTACCGGCAGGGCGAATCCGCGCAGAATGTTGCCGACCGTATTAGCGCGCTGGACTACGTGAAGAACACAGGATTCGTCAGCAGCGTGGCACCCGCCGACGTGCGAATCACCCGATTCAGCCCCTACGAGGACGAACCCAAAACGGCGATTGGCCTCAGCTCCACCTCGAAGACCAGGCTTGAGCAAATCGGTGCCCGCATGAACCCCGAAACTCTGCGTGCGCTCGAACAGATGAACTCGACCCTCACCCGGGAGAACGTTGCCGACCGTGAGCGTGCCGAGCAGCTCTCCGGCGCCATCGTTTCGGTTTCTGCTGCCCGCGCCCTCGGCATTATTCCCGAAGATAAGGCGGCAGATAACGCCACAACTGAGCCCAGACCCGGTGAGCTGCCCACCGTCGAGTACGGCATTAAACTCGGTGGGCTACCGCAGGTAGCACCAGGTGTGAGCATCTGGGTGGACGGTCAGCTGATGCCGGTCATCGGCCTCTTCGACCCCGGCAATAGCGGCTACGAATTCAGGAACACGGTCATTGTCTCGCCCGGTAAGCTACAACGCACCGGACGCGGCCAGGTGACCTACATTGCCGAAACTGAACGAGGTTACGGTAAAGCAGTTGCCAAGGCCATTCCGCTGACCCTCAAACCTGCTGAACCCAGCCAAATCAATGTGGAAACCCCCTCCGACCTGCAGAGCCTACGCGCGTCCATCGCCTCGGATCTGGGCCTGTACGTGGGTGTGCTCTCCGGGATTCTGCTGGTGCTCGCCTCCCTCTCGGCGGCAACCGCCATGTACCTGTCCGTGCAATCGCGCACCGCAGAAATTGCACTACGCCGCGCCATCGGATCGAGTAAATGGCTGATTGCCCGCATCTTCCTCATGGAGGGGGTCATGCTCGGTGTGCTCGGCGGCTCCATTGGTGCCTGCTCCGGCATGATTGCGACCATCATGCTTTCACTCGTGCAGGGCTGGCAGGCGATTCTCTCCCCGGGATTCGTGGTGCTCGGCGTGGGAGTTGGTGCCCTCACCGGTCTGGTGTCTTCGGCGTACCCGGCGTGGGTGGCATCCCGTAAGAGCCCCGCCGACGCGATGCGCGGCTAGAGTTAGCGCTGGGCGGGGGGCAGTCAAATATCCGAAACCTGACTGGTCAAATAGGTATTAGATAGCCCAGCCCTTAAACTGATGGGAGGTAAAAACAGCAGAAGACTAGGTCAAAGGACAACACGTGAGTCGAACGCACACACCGCGTCATGCTGACAAACATCAGAATACTGAGGCACCAGAGGTGACCGCGGGAAAGCGCAACGACCGCGCTGACCGTCGCCCGCCCCTGGGCCCTGACGCCCGTAAAACCCTCAGCACCTTCGGTGTTATCACCGCCGTGCACACCCTCGCGACGGTGCTTTTCAGCGCCGCCCTGGCTGTGATTATTGCCCGCGCAGCCCACGCCGGTTTTGCCGCTGTTGCCGCCGAGCATGCACACCTCAAAGAGACCAGCGCGCCGGATGTGTACCGCGCCTACGTCGAATTCGCTGGTTCCGCGCAGGCGCAGCTGGAGGTGCACGGTGGCTGGCTGCTCGGCCTCGGTGGGCTCTTCGGTGACGCAGACACCATTACCCCCGGCCTGATTGCGGTTGCCGTCATTGCGCTGCTCGTCCGCTCGGGTACCGACTACCTGCTGGCTGTGAGCGCGCAGCGTGCCGCCTCCGGAGCGAAGTCTCAGATTCGTTCCGCCCTGCTCAAGCGAGTGCTCGCCACTGGTGGCGCAGACACCCCCGAGGGTACCGGCGCGACCGCTGTGTTGCTTTCCCGCGGCCTGAACGCCCTGGATGACTACTACACCAAGACGCTGACCGCGTTTGTTTCCACCGCGATTGTGCCGTTCATGCTCTGGGTCGTTGTGGCGTCCCTGGACTGGATGAGCGCAATGGTGCTGGCGTGCACCCTGCCGCTCATTCCGGTGTTCATGATCCTGATTGGTAAGAACACCCGCGCCGAAACCGCAGAAGCTCAGGCTGAACTGCACCGACTCTCCGACCATATTCTGGAGCTGGTGCGCGGCCTGCCCGTTATTATCGGTCTGGGTCGTGAACGCGCACAGACGCGCGCCATGAACGCTCTCGGCCAGCGTTACCGTGAACGCACCATGCAGACCTTGCGTAGCGCCTTCATGTCTTCGCTGGCACTGGAGCTTATCACCACCATTTCGGTGGCGCTGATTGCTGTGCTGATTGGTGTGCGACTGGTCAACGGCACCTTGGGCCTGGACACCGCAATTCTCGTGCTGCTGTTGGCTCCCGAATGCTACCAACCGCTGCGTGATGTGGGTGCCGCCTACCACCAGTCGGAGGATGGCGTTGCCGCACTGCGTAGCGCTCAGAAGATTATTGATGCGCCCCTGCCCGCAGCTGTAGCAGACAGTGCTGCAACTGAGAGTAAAGAGGCTCAGCCTTCCACCATCTCTGTTGAGGACTTGTCGGTGAACTACCCGGCGCGTCCTGCGGTGCTGACTAACCTGTCCCTGAACTTGGACCGTCACGTTGCCACTGCCCAGGGTGAGCGCGGTGCGGTTATCGGTGTGATGGGTGAGTCCGGTTGCGGTAAGTCGACCCTGCTGAACGTGTTTTCCGGTGCCGTGCGTGAGGGTCTGGTGCCCACCGGCTCGGAGGAGCCCGTGTACCTGACCGGTAGCGTGACCGGTCTGGGAACGACCCTGGTCATTCCGCAGTCGCCGGTCTTCACCGCACCCACTGTGCAGACCGAAATGGCTCTCTACGCGCTGAGTGCTACCGAGGCGGAGCGTGAGCGTGCAGCGGCTCTGCTCGGTGAAGCGATGCACTCCAAGAAGCTGTCCGTTACCGATGCCGAGTCCGAGCTGCTGGTTGGCCCGCTGGCTCAGCTGGGCATGGAGAAGCTCACCGCCCTTGAGCCCGGTGCCCTCAGTGCAGGTCAGGCACGCCGCCTCGCCGTGGCACGCACCCTGGCTCGGGCCGAGGCTATCTACCGTGCCGGCGGTGAGCAGGCCGTGCTGACCGTCCTGGTGGATGAGCCGACCGCGCACCTGGACGCCTACTCGGCATACCTGGTGACCCGCGCTCTGCACCGCCTGGCGGAACTTGGCGCAACCGTGCTGATTGTGACCCATGAGCAGGAGCTCGCCGCCGGCTGCGACACCCTCGTTCGTGCCGTGCAGACCCCCCAGGGCTACACCTGGACCGCTGAGGCGAATACCGCCCGCGTTGCGGTTCCTGCGCAAGCCCCCGCGCACCTGCTCAAGGATCGGGAAGAGTACGAGGCTGAAAGCAGCGCCCCGGTGGGCGCCTCCGCAGCTGTCGAGGCCGAGGAAGTCGAGCCTGCCGGCCTGTTCGCAAGCCTGCGCACACTGAAGGAACTGACGGGTATTGGTGTTCGCGCCGCAACTGGCCCGGTGATCATGGCTGCGATTACTTCCCTGATGGCGGCGGCACTGACCGCGCTGTCCGGCTGGCTGATTGTTCGCGCCGCCGAGGGTCCGGCAATGATGTACCTAATGGTCGCCATTGTGGGCGTGCGCTTCTTCGGCCTGGGTCGTGCCTGTGCCCGCTATGCTGAGCGTCTGATGACCCACTCGAAGGTTCTTGCCGCCGCAAATATTCTGCGTCTGCGCGCCTGGGTTGGCGCATGGCAGAGCGTGAGTAGCGTGCGTGCCCTGCTGCGTGGTGACGCGCTGCTCGAACGCCTCGTGGGCGGTATTGATGAGCTGCGTGACGGTGTGCCGCGCGTTATTATTCCGCCGGCTGCGCACCTGCTGGTCATGACTGCGGCGCTGATTACGACCGCGTGCATCCTGCCGCAGGCTCTGATCCCGGTCCTGCTTGCCGTGCTGGTCAGCACTTTTGTGGCTCCGTGGATTGTGCTTCGCGCCGATGCCCGTGCGGAAGCGCTGGCTCGCCGCTCCACCGCGCAGATGCTGCGCCTGGGTACCGGCATGCTCTCGGCCGCTGAGGACCTGCGCGCTAACGGCGTGGCAACCACCGCTGAGAAGGCTAACGGCGCCCTGGACGCTGAGAACTTGTCCGCCCTGCAGAAGGGCTCGACCGCTCAGGGTGTGGGCCGTACCCTCGTGACTCTGAGCTGGTTCGGTGCGGCTCTGGCGAGCGCAATCATTGCGTACCCGCTGGCTGTTGACGGCACCGTGCGTGCCCCCGAAGCGGCGATCGTGGTGCTGCTGTGCACCGGCATGCTGGAAAGCTCCCTGGGCCATGTTGAGGCGGTCCGCTCTTGGCCTGCGTTCAGCCGTCTGCTCGCGACGATTGCCCCGAGCGTGCGTGACGTATCCCTGGAGGGCATTGTTGCCGTCTCGACCCTGAAGCGTTTCGTACCGACCGAGGCTGAGGTAGACACCCACGTTCTGCCGCGTCGTGCTGAGCGTCTGCGTGCCCGCGCGGAGGCCGAGATGGAGGAACTGCTGGAGGCAGACCGTCAGCGTGCGCACCGCTTTGACCGCCCCGAATCTGCGGCTAACGCTCAAGCGGAATCTAAGGCTGGCTCACCGCGCCCGCCGAAGCCTGGCGAACCCACCCTGGTCAGCTGCGGTACTCAGCAGGACCTCGGCGTGAAGGTCACCGACCCCGCCCTGAGCCTGCAGGACGCAGCTGCTCGCTGGCCCGGTATGGATCACCCGGTCTTCACCGACCTGAACATGAACGCCCGCGCGGGCTCCTGGACTGCGGTGACCGGCCCCTCCGGTTCTGGTAAGTCTACGGTGCTTGCAACCGTTCTGGGCTTCTTGCCGCTGGAGTCCGGCCGTGTGCTGGCTTCCGGTGAGGTCCTGGAAGGTGAGCAGCTGCGCGGCTACGCGGCGTGGTGCCCGCAGGCGGCTCACATTTTTGAGTCGACTCTTGAAGGTAACCTAATGCTGGCTCGTGACCGTTCGGATCGCCCGAGCGAGGAAGAGCTGATTGAGGTTCTGCGCCGTGTGGGTCTGGGGGAGTGGTTTGATGCTCTGCCTCAGGGCCTGCGCACCCCGGTGGGTGCTGGCGGTTCCTTCCTCTCCGGCGGTCAGCGTCAGCGTCTGGCGGTAGCTCGTGCTCTGCTGGTAAACTCGCCGGTGCTGCTGCTGGATGAGCCGACCGCACACCTGGACGCTGAATCTGCCCGCGCGCTGATGGCTGACCTGGATGCGGCGACCCGCTCTAGCTCCGTGGCTACGGTTCTGGTGTCGCACCGTCCTGAGGATATTGCCCGCTGCGATGAGGTGGTTCGTCTCTAAACGCCTCTGACGCAGGCACCACGTGCGGATTGCCCACGAAGAAAGGCCCCGGTACATGATGTACCGGGGCCTTTTTGCGCGTTCATATTTCCGCACAGATAGGTCCGGTCGGGGGGGGGGAGCTAGACCTAACTGAGTATCTGGGCGCTTAACCGCAACAGCATGATGGTTACAACGATAATGAGCACACGGCGAATGAATCGCTCGCCCAGGTGAATTGCGGTGCGGGCACCAACCCAGGTTCCCGCCATATTGGCGCATCCCATGGTGATTCCAAGGAGCCAGTGAATTGAGCCCCGCGGAATGAAGTAGGGAAGCGCACCTAGAAGAGCTTTTCAGCCTCCGGGCTAACCGCCATCGCAGCAGAAACAGCCGCATAGTTCGGGCCAACAATGCCGATGCTCTGAGTGAGCATCACACCGGAACCGTCACGGGCACCGTGCTCGGTCGGCAGGGAACGAGCCACACCACCGGAGGACGCCGCCTTCGCCGGGCCCACACCCACCCACGCCAGAGCCAGCTGGCTCTCACCGGTGAGGAAACGGTGCGCACGCACACCACCGGTCGCGCGGCCCTTCTGTGGATACTCGCTCAGGGCTGTGACCTTGGCACTCGCCAACCCGTCCTTGCCGTTGGTGACAGTCACGACCTCCGCCGCGTCGCCGGGCGCGGTCACGCCCAGGGCGATGAGGCGGTCGTCCTCGGCAAGCTTGATGCCTGCGATACCGCCGCCGGTGCGTCCCTGCGGGCGGACCTTTGCTGCGTCGAAGGTCAGTAGCTTCGCGTCGCGAGTGACGAAGGTGAGTACCGCATCGTCGGTGGGGCAGGGAGCGGCGGCTACGATTTTGTCGCCGTCCTTGAGCTTCATGATGTCCCACTCGGTCTGGTTCAGCGGGTAATCCGGGTTGACTCGCTTAATCACGCCGCCCGCGGTTGCCATCGCCAGAACCGTATTCAGCGGTGCCAGGGCAACCAGCTTCTCACCCTTGGCGAGCTGAACCAGCTCGGTTGCCTTCACTGCCGACGCTATGGAGGGGGTGCCACCGTTCTCGTCCAGCACCGCAATGTCCATGACGGACAGACGCACCATGCGTCCTGCGGAGGTCACGGCACCGATCTCACCGCGCGCGGTGGTCGGCACAATCGAGGTGAACACGTCGTGCTTGAAACGCTTGCCGGGATCCACGAGCGCCTCACGGATGGGCTTGCCGGGGGTTCGTCCCATCATGCCGGAGGCCGAAAGCAACACCCAGCAGGGCTCATCCGCGATTTCGAGGGCGAGGCCAAGGCTCTTTTTCGCCTTGGACTGTGCGGTGACTGCCTCAATAGCGACCTGCATGTCGTCCTTGGTTTTAAGCTGGGTGCGGCGGTCGGTGCCATAGAGTTCGGCGACCTCGGTGAGCTCGTCGGAGACCAATTCGCGCAGCGCCGCATCGGAGCCGAGGATACGCTGCAATTCCGCGATTTCCTGCTGCAGGGTTTCGCGTTCTGCTTCCAGCTCCAGGCGGGAGTACTTGGTGAGCTGGCGCAGGCGCAGCTCCAGAATGTGGTTCGCCTGGGTGTCGGTCAGGTCGAAGACGACCTTCAGCTTTTCGCGGGCCTGAGCGGTCTCATCAGACTCACGAATGATCTGGATGACCTCGTCAATGTCGAGGATTGCCACGAGCAGGCCTTCCACCAGGTGCAGGCGGTCGGTGCGCTTGCCCAGGCGGAATTCGGTGCGGCGGCGGACCACGTTCAGACGGTGGTCAATGTACACGCGCATCAGGTCGAGCAGGCCGAGGGTCTGCGGCTGACCGTCCACGAGCGCGACGTTGTTAATACCGAAGGAGTCCTCGAGCGGGGTGTGCTTATAGAGGGCGGCGAGCACCGCCTCCGGGTTAAAACCGTTCTTGATTTCGATGACGAGGCGCAGACCGTTGGTGCGGTCGGTCAGGTCGACCACGTCGGAGATGCCGGTGAGCTTCTTGGAGTTGACGCCGTCCTTGATCTTTTCGATGACCTTTTCGGGGCCGACCATGTACGGCAGTTCGGTGACGACAATGCCCTGCTTGCGGGGGCTGACCTGCTCGATGGAGACCTTCGCGCGGGTCTTGAAGGTGCCGCGGCCGGTTTCGTAGGCGTCACGGATGCCTCCCAGACCCACGATGGTTCCGCCAGTGGGCAGGTCGGGTCCGGGGATGAACTTCATGATGTCTTTGAGGGTCGCCTCGGGGTGGGCGATGAGGTGGCGGGCACCGGCGATAACTTCGCGCAGGTTGTGCGGCGCCATGTTAGTTGCCATACCGACCGCAATGCCGGTGGTGCCGTTGACGAGCAGGTTCGGGAACGCTGCGGGCAACACGGAGGGCTGCATGAACTGGTTGTCGTAGTTCGGTACGAAGTCAACCACGTCTTCGTCAAGGTCAGCGGTGAGTGCCTGGGCGGCGGGTGCCATGCGTGCTTCAGTGTATCGGGCGGCTGCCGGGCCGTCGTCGAGGGAACCGAAGTTACCGTGACCGTCAACGAGGGGCAGACGCAGCGCGAAAGGTTGAGCGAGGCGCACCATGGCGTCGTAGATGGCGGCGTCACCGTGCGGGTGGAGCTTACCCATGACCTCGCCGGTCACGCGGGCGCTCTTGACGTGGCCCTTATCGGGGCGCAGACCCATCTGCTGCATCATATAGAGGATGCGGCGCTGCACTGGCTTGAGGCCGTCGCGGGCGTCGGGGAGGGCGCGCGAATAAATCACCGAGTAAGAGTATTCCAGGAAGCTGGATTCCATCTCGGTGGATACGTCGATGTCGACGATATTCTCTACCACATCCACCGGGTAATCGCTGACGGCGGATTTGGATCGGCGAGCCATATATCTCCTCGTGTCGGTGTGTTTTCGCTCCTCCTATTTTAGCGGGTGGGAGCGGAGGAGTCGGGCTGGCTGGTCAGCGTCATCTGTGGGGTGCACCAAGCCGGCCGCGGGGCAGTAACCGAAGCGTACCGGGAGAGCTCACGCCGTCATATGCGCCTGTATCAGCGTGGTCAAGTAGCACAGCCCGGCTAGAACCCTCTAAGGTAGAGGGGAGTAACACCTAACCGCCTTCACGGTGTGCGCCGACCGACGTCGCCTCATGAGGGCACCGCACGAAAGAGGTACGATGTACGCCACCACCCCCGAACGCGAGCAACTGGTCGCAGACATTAAGCATGCCGGTTTCTACCCCGACCTCGTGCTGGAAGTGGTGGATGACGCTCTGGCGGGTATGAACCCGGATGCGCACTTTGTACAGCATGAAACCCACTTCTCACGCGATGATTTTCACCGCCACATCACCGTGATGGTGCTCTGCGGTGAGCACGTTATCTTTGCACACTTGGACGACCAGCATCTTGAGGGTGATGCGCAGGGTACCGTGGCGCATGTGAGCGTGGAGGCGGTGCACCTGAGCGCCCTGAACGCGGTGACCATCAGCTACGGTTTCAGCCAGCCGCAGGCGTACAATGCCGGTAGCACCGCCCCGACTGAGATTTCCTTCCAGATTGCCTGGACCGGTTCGCTGCACATGGAGCTGGCTCCTGCCGGCTGCCAGGATCCGCAGTGCAATGCTGACCACGGCTTCACTGGCGATGCACGCCGCGAGGACATCGCGGTGCGTGTTTCTGCGACCGCTGACGGCCCGGAGTCGGTTCAGCGTGCCCAGGATTTTGCGCGTGCTCTGCACCGTGCCCGCATGTACGCAACCCGCCGATAAGCGCTCGCACAGTATAAATCCCGCGCAGTAACAGCCCTCGCGGCAATAATCCCGCGCGGCGCCCTGTACTTTCACGTGCCCCCTGAGGCACCCCCCGAGAGAGACCCCCGAGAGGAACCTATGACGGCACAGACCACCCTGCACGATGTTTTGGGTGCGCCCCTGCCCGCAGCACCCGCCTACGGCAGCAATAGCATCGCCGATGTGCTGGAGTCCGCCTCCTCTCTGGTGGCTCAGCGAAGCCTGGCGCGCCCCGCGCACGCTCTGGACGCCGACCCAGCGTTTAACTCCGTAGCCGATCCGCTGAACCTTGCCGGTCGTCTCGCGGAGCAGGACGTTGACCCGGCATCTTTCCGCCACGCCTGTGTGGTCTTGGTCGACGGTCTGGGCGATCAGCTACTCAATAGCTACGGCGGCTACGCGCCCGCCCTGCGTAACACCCTGAACCTGGGCCCGCTGGACGCCGCATTCCCCACCACGACCGCCGCCTCCCTCACCTCGCTGGGTACCGGTACGGCACCCGGCGCACACGGCATCGCCGGTTATGAGGTGCGCAATCCTACGGGTAATGGGGGAGCGGGCTCGGTCATGAACCACCTGTCCGGTTGGGACCAGTCGGTTGATCCGCACGCCTGGCAGCCGCTGCCAACCGTGCTGGAACGCCACCACGAAAACCGCCGCGTGCTCACCATTTCGCTGGGTAAGTACCGTGGTACCGGCCTGACTGAGGCGGCGTTGCGCGGCGGCGACTTCGTGGATGCTGTCGGCTACAACGCCCGCGTCACCTACGCCCTGGAGGCGCTCTCCAGCCGCACCCCGACCACCGTGTACCTGTACTGGGGAGAGATCGACGCGGCGGGCCACCGCTACGGTGTGGGTAGCGACGAATGGCTGCAACAGTTGGAGGAGTTGAACTCGGCGCTGAAGCGTCTGGCAGAGCGAGCCCCGGCGTGGGCGGCACTCTTCGTCACCGCCGATCACGGCATGGTGAATGTGCCCGAGCATCAGCGCATCGACTACTCGGGCGTTGAGGAGCTGACCCGCAACATCGCAATGACAGCCGGTGAACCGCGCGCCGTGCACCTGTACCTCGAAGATACTTCGGAGGCGGCACGCACCGCCACCGCTCAGCGTTGGGCGCAATACTGGGGCGAACGCGCCTGGGTGATTGACTCTCGCGAACTGATGCGTGCCGGCTACTTCGGCCCGGTCATCACGGATGCGGCGCGTGGCCGCATTGGCGACCTAATGGTGTGCGCTCGCGATGACTGGGCGCTGTACGATATGCGCCACTATCAGGAGCGTGCCCTGCACATGGTTGGTCAGCACGGTTCGCTGACGGACGCTGAGCGTCTGGTGCCGTTGCGTATGCTCAAGACTTTCTAAAGTACTAGTCTTCTAAAACCCAGAGGGCATAGAAAACCGTTGGTGATTCGGGGGAATAACCAACGGTTTTTGTATGTCTAGATGCCCTTGTCTAGATGCTCTCGCCTAGATCCCCTTTATCGGGCGGCGAGGGCGGTCGCTTACTTGCGGCTACCGAAGATGATGTCATCCCATGCCGGAACGCTCACGCGCTGCTTCTTCGAGGAGGAAGGCTTAGGCTTCTCATCGGAGGCGGGCTCAGTCTGCGTCGTAGCAACGGGGGCCTCAGCTGCGGGTGTGTCCTCGATGGGTGCCGGCATGGTGAAGGACTCGACCGGAACGGATTCAACGGGTGCTTCCGAGTCCACAGCCAGCGGGCCGGTGGTTTCTACGGTAGTTTCTGCTTCTACGGTAGTTTCTGCTTCTACGGTAGTTTCTGCGGTGGGCTCGAGTGTAGCCGGTGCCGCAGGCGCTACCGGGGCAACAGGTGCAGCGGGCGCAGCCGGTGCTACAGGCTCGCGGTGCATGAACACCTCAGGCTCCTCAACCTGCGCCGGGCGCACCGAGCGGGCGCGCTCCAGAAGCTCCTTGAGCTTACGCTCATCAGCGCTCTCAGAGGAAGTAAGGGGTGCCGGTGCGGGCTCGGGTGCCTTCGGCAGGCGGGCGGGAGGAACCTCAACGGGAGCCTTCTTCGCGGCGGCGGCAACAGCGTCCTCACTATTGCCCATCAGGAAGTACGCCGCCTCATTCGACGCGTACAGGCCCTGGTTCGCCGGGTTGTACACCCAGCGCGCGGGGAAGACGACCTGCGCGGGCAGGTTCTGACGCACCGAATCCTTCAGCGCAATATCAACCTCAACACGCCACTGGCCGTTCTCCTGCTGGCGGGTGGTCCAGTCCTGGGTTGCGTCCTCAAAACCGTAACGCTCGGAGACTTCCTCAATGCGGGCGCTCAGGGTTACGGGAATCTGTGCGGTACCCGAAGCGGAGCTGCGGCGACCAATCTTCACGCTCTGAGCGGCACGAATAATGTGGGCACGCTCAGCAACAATCGGCCACTCGTAGCGGCGCACGCGCTCCGGCTCCCAACCGGACTCTTCAGCGATTTCCTCAACGGAGGCACCCTGACGGAAACGGGTCTGAATATCGCGCGGACCGTAGGTGCCCTTAGCGCCCAGACCGCGGGCGGGCTGAATACGGCGAGCCTTGGTGATGCTCGTGCGCAGGTTTGCGTCAATCGGCAGTAAGAAGCGGGTGCCGTCAGCAGACTCAAGCACTAGATTTTCGCCGTCATCGTGAACGCCAATCAGACGCAGTTCAAGCATGAGAACCTCCATAGGTGAACCGGACGCGTTCGTGAATGTGTTGCACGGAACGCAAACTACCTACCAGGGTACCGTGAAAGCGCGGTAAATCAGTAGCGGAGGCGGGATTTTCACCAAAAAAACATGTACTTTTCGCGCCAAAAAAGCTAAAATGTGACGCCTAAACAGTCCAAAGCCTACCCAGGATTAGACAAATAGGGTGCCAATGGTGAACAATACCTGGCATGCCGTCGGGGTTAAATTACACGCCAGCGGCATCTAGAGCACTCATTAAACAAGTTAAACAAGCGTGGCCTGGTCCAACACACAGCCACAGAACCAACGGAGCGTGAAAGTTTGGCAACTGATTACGATGCACCTCGCAAGCAGGACGAAGAGCAGAACGAAGAGTCCTACGAGGAGCTGAACGCCCGCCGTTCCGAGATGCAGTCCGGTGCGGTGGACGAAGACGAGAACAGTGCAGCAGAAAGCTTCGAGCTGCCCGGTGCTGATCTCTCCAACGAGGAGCTGAACGTTGTTGTTCTGCCCGCTCAGGACGACGAGTTCACCTGCGCATCCTGCTTCCTGGTACGCCACCGCTCGCAGATTGCACACGAAGAGGGCAACCTGTCCTACTGCATCGAGTGCGAGGGCTAAAACTTTAGGGAAGGGCTAACACCCACCCGACATACACCTCATGACGGGGCGAGTGCCGAGTGCACCCGCCCCGTTGAGTATGTGAAAGCCGCGCACACATGAACAGCGCCGCGTCGAACCCAACAGGGCGCATCGCGGCAGGTGCTGAACATCAACACGCAACGAAAACACCCCGCAGTAGAGCCTCAACACAGCGCGAGGTGATGGCACAGACACCCGCGAAAGGTTAGAGTATTGACCATGATGACCCCCGTAAACGTCCACATTAAGCTGCTCGACCCCGAGCTGCCCGCCCCCGCCTACGCAAAGCCCGGCGATGCCGGCGCTGACCTGCGCTCCCGCATTGACTTCGACCTGGAACCGGGCGAACGCGCTCTTGTCCCCACCGGCGTGGCAATCGCCCTGCCCGAAGGTTACGTCGGTCTGGTGCACCCGCGCTCTGGCCTGGCGACAAAGAACGGTATCACCATCGTGAACGCACCCGGCACCGTTGATTCCGGCTACCGCGGCGAGCTGATGGTCACCCTGCTCAACACTGACAAGACCAAGTCCTTCCACGTGCAGCGCGGCGACCGCATTGCCCAGTTGGTCATTCAGAAGTACGAGCACGCAACCTTTACCGTGGTGGATGAACTGGAACAGACCGAACGCGGCTCCAGCGGCTTCGGCTCCAGCGGAATCCACTAGTCTGCTCTCACCGCGATTGTCGCACGAGAGAAGAGAAGAAACCCCCGCACCCCGTGTGTGGTGAAAGTAGGAATACCATGTTCGGATTTGGTAAGAAGAAGCGCACCGCCGAGGTTGAAGAGGCAAAGACCGAAGAGGCAGTCGAGGCGACCGAAGAAACCACTGAAGCTGAGGACAGCGCGGCTGAGGGCACCGAAGCTGACGCACCCGAGGTTATCAAGTACGACCGCGTTAACGGCCCGCACGACATCGAAGAAGTCACCACCGAAGACCTCGAAGATTACGTCGACCTGGGGGCACTGCGCATCAAGCTGCTCGATGGCATGAACCTGCGCCTCGAAACCGACGACGCAACCGGCGCGGTTATCGCCGCAACCATCACCCGCGACGGCGCAACCCTGCAGGTGCAGGCATTCGCCGCACCGCGCACCACCGGTATCTGGGACGATATCCGTCACGACCTGACTGAATCCGTCGCCTCCCAAGGCGGCAATGTCGAAATCTACGCTGGCGTATTCGGTGCCGAGATGCTCACTCGCCTGCCAGCCGTCACCCCGGACGGTAAGCCCGGCGAGCGCGTCGCCCGCTTCGTGGGTGTGGACGGCCCTAGCTGGTTCCTGCGCGGCGTCATCTCCGGCGCGGCTGTGCTCGGTGACGATAAGGCTGCCGCCTCCGCGGAAGAAGTATTCCGCACCATCGTGGTGGACCGTGGCGACGACCCGCGCCCGCCGCGTGAACTGCTGCCCATGACTCTGCCCGCCGACCTGATCGTTGCGGCTGAGGAAGAGCCCGCCGTTGAGCAAGAAACCGAGAATGAGCACAGCAAGCTGCGCCCGATGCCTCGCCGCGGCCCTGAGATTACCGAGATTGGCTAATGCCTGAGTTTTCGAACTACCCGAGTGCGTTCGCGGTTCTTGAGGAGCAGATTTTTGCTCCCGGGTACCCCGAGCGCTTTCGCGTACGCCTTGCCGGACGCGTGGAGCAGGTGTGGTTGCCGACTGCCCAGGATAAGCCGATGTACCGTGCCGAGCTGGTGGTGGCTAAGTCGAAGCCTCTGCAGTGGTCGAGCCCGCTGGCATTGATTGGTA
This sequence comes from Rothia sp. 27098_8_161, assembly GCF_041432905.1. Lineage (NCBI taxonomy): Bacteria > Bacillati > Actinomycetota > Actinomycetes > Micrococcales > Micrococcaceae > Rothia > Rothia sp. 27098_8_161. Next base: position 135,205 of record NZ_JAPWAL010000003.1, read on the forward strand.
TGCCGATTGTGGAGCCGCCCGGTGAGGATTTCGAGGAGGACTCCGAGAAGCAGTACCATCTGAACACGGCGTCTTTGGCGACCGTGGTGGTGCAGGATCCGCACGAGGTGTCTTTCCCACCCTATGCACCGTTTACTCCGGGAGATAGGGTCATGCTCAAGTGGCAGGGCCAGCAGATGGTGCCCGGTGTACTTGCCGGTGTGCTGCTGCGCTGTTCTGGTGTGGTGTCTGTGAGGGCGCATCAGCCGGTGATTTATAACCCGCGCTATGAGATTGTGCCGCAGTTCTTTGTGGAAAAGGGAAAATATGAGCGCTGAGCAGTCTTCGACCCAGCCCAATCCGCACGCTAACCCCGCAATTAGCCCCGCAGATAACCCGGGGCAGGAGGAGAAGCAGCTGGCGCAGAGCCTGAGCGTCTCCATGGGTGCAAATATGCGCCGCACTGCTAACGGTGATGTGGATATTCTGCACGCTATTGGCGGCTGGCGCGGCCTGGTGGAATCCTCTCTGCCTGCTGTGGCGTTCCTGGCGCTGTTCACCGTGACGAAGCAACTGAACCTGTCCCTGATTGCGGCGTTGGCTGCGGCGAGCGTATTCACGCTGATTCGCCTGGTGCAGGGCTCTAAGCTGGTGAGCGCGCTGACCGGTCTGGTTGGCGTGGCAATCTGTGCGTTTGCTGCGTACCGTACCGGTAATGCGAGCGACTACTTTGTGGTCGGTTTCTGGACGAACGGCGTGTACATTCTGGCGTATCTGCTGTCGATGCTGGTGCGTTGGCCGCTGATGGGTCTGATCTTCGCGGTGATTCGCGGTGAGGCGCTGACCTGGCGTGAGAACCCGGCGCGTCTGCGCCAGTACATGTTGGCGACCTGGATTATTACCGTGCTTATGATGCTGCGCCTTGCTGTGCAGGTGCCTCTGTACTTCGCGAATAATGTGGAGGTGCTGGGCGCAACCCGCCTCATCATGGGCCTGCCGCTGTACGCTTTGGGCGTGTGGCTGGCGTGGCGTGTCTCGGCTCCCGAGGAGGCGCTGGTGAGCGAAGCCCCCGAGGCTCTGGATGCTGAAGTACCGGATGCTGAAGGCTCTGCGAACCGCTAAGGTAAGCCCGGCAACTTGTGCGCCTGAAACTTAGCGAAATAGCTTCATAAAAGTAAGCGAAAGCCCCGGTACCCGTATGGGTGACCGGGGCTTTTGTCCCCTCAAACCTGTGCCTCCTCAATTTTTTTGGGGGGGGGAGAGAGAGAACCACGCCTCGCAACGCTTATGCGATCAGGGCTATGCGAACAGCGCGCGGATCTGATCCTCACCGGCAATGGTTGTGATGAAGAACAGCTCGTCACCGCCCTCAATCGCTACATCCGCGCTGGGCGGAATCGGCGCACCGTCACGCAGAATCGCGGTGAGCACCGTATCGACGGGCCACTGCACGTGGTCTACACGGTAACCGATGACAGGGTGATCGTCCGGCACAGTGTACTCGGCAAGGGTCGCGCCGCCAGCCTGCAGGGTCAGCAGACGCACCACATCGCCGACTTCCACGGCTTCCTCGACGAGGGCGGTCATCAGGCGCGGAGTGGACACGGCAACGTCCACGCCCCAGGAGTCATCAAAAAGCCACTCATTACGTGGGTTGTTTACACGAGCCACGGTGCGGGGCACACCAAACTCACTACGAGCCAGCAGGGACACCATCAGGTTTGCCTTGTCGTCACCGGTTGCGGCAACGACCACGTCCGCCTTGTTCGGGTGCACCTGGCGCAACACGGACAGCTCGCAGGCATCACCAATATGCCAGCGCACGCCGGGCAGATCGGCACGCTTCTTGGCTTCGGGCTTGGAGTCGATGATGGTCACGTCGTGGCTGTTCATCATGAGCTCTTTGGCGATGGAGGCGCCCACGGAACCGGCACCAACAATAAGGACCTTCACTTACTTTTTACCTTTCGAGGAGTCACGATGGCGGCCGATGAGCTCCACGGGATCGGGCAGCTCCGGGGGAGCGTCACCGAGGTGGAATTCATGTTCGACAACGAGGCGGTTGTTGTGCTTCTGCTCGGCGGGTTTCTTCGGGGCGTGGGGATGCTTGCTGCGTCCCGAGGCGGGGGTGTACTCCGCCTCCACTTCTTTGTCTTCAACGCGCGGCGGGCGGGAGAGGATGCGGGTTACGTCCGCAACGTCGTCGGTGTGCATCATCACGTGCACGCTATCACCCTGCTGGTAGGCAGTATCAGGGCGGGGGAGCATACCCTCACCGAAGCGGGTGACGTAGGCGATGCGCACCCCGGCGGCACTTTCGATGCTGGTCAGGGCGTGGCCTGCCCAACCGTCGTTGAGCGGAATTTCGGTGAGCATGAGGCGACCCGAGGGTTCACGGAAATCACCCTTGAGCGCCTGCTCGGGCAGCAGACGGCGCAGCACCTGGTCGGTAGACCAGCGCACCGAAGCGACCGTGGGAATGCCCATGCGCTGGAAGAACTCGGCGCGGTTTGGGTCGTACACACGCGCCACAACGTTCTTTACCTTGAACATTTCGCGTGCCACACGGGCGGCAATAATATTCGAGTTATCGCCCGATGAGACGGCGGCAAAAGCGTACGCTTCGGTAATACCGGCACGCTTGAGGGTGTCCTCATCGAAGCCAACACCGGTCACCAGACGGCCTTCAAAGCCCTTACGCAGCGGCTGGAAAGCGCGTTCGTCCTGGTCAATGACGGCGACCGTATGCCCCGAAGCTTCCAGAGTGCGCGCCAACATGACGCCCACGCGCCCGGCGCCCATAATGACGAAGTGAGGCATACAACCCTCCGAATGTGTTGATGTTTTGTGTCGATAAGGCGTTACCGCCTACCTCTACCAGTGTAATGGGCGGGTGAGGTTCCGCGCCGATGCTCCGTGATATTCCGCTCGCCATGCCCACTATTCGGCTGAATAAAATTGAGCTTTGAAGCTGCGACCTATAGCCTTAACAGCGTGAAGAATCGTTGGGATAAGATGCGCATCGCCCTGACCGGCAGGCCGGTCAGCACGCGAAATCTTTCGGCTGTTAACCTGCCGAAGCGTTACGCTCTGCCTCTTTTCGGCACCGACGGTATCTCCTCGGTCGCCTACGCTGCCGACCAGATGATTCTGACCCTTGCCGCTGCGGGTGCCTCTGCGCTCGCTTTTTCGCCCTGGATTGGTTTGGGTGTAGCGATGGTGGGTCTGCTGGTGATTGGTACCTACCGGTACAACATTAACCAGATTGCCTCCGAGGGCGATATTCAGCTGGTGCACCACAAGCTGGGCGCGCTACCCTCGATTGTGATGGGCGCATCCTCGCTGATGGACTATATGCTCACGGTGGCGGTTTCGATGTCTTCGGCGTCCTCGTTTTTGGTGGCGCTGTACCCGCAGATTCAGGATTGGCGCACCCTCATTGCGGTGCTGCTCATTGTTGCTCTGACGCTGTTTGCGTTGCGCGGTGTGCAATTGCTGGGAAAGATTGCGTACTGGCCGTTGTACGTTTTCTTGGCGTTGTTGGGGGTCACCCTCATTGTGGGTTGGATTCGTGCCGCCACGGGTACTCTGCCGCTGGCTGAATCGGCTACCTACGTGATTGCCCCCGAATACCACGATTATGCCCTGGAAGGGCTGGCGCTGGTATTGCTTCTGGCGCGTTCTTTCTCCGCAGGTGTGGTGGCGTTCTCGGGTGTTTCTACGATCTCTAATTCTGTGAAGTATTTCCGCCGCCCGAAGAAATATAATGCGGCGGTCACCATGATGCTGATGGGCGTGATTACCTCGGTCCTGCTGGTGAGCCTGCTCGGTTTTGCGGCGGCAACCCGTGTGCACATGGTGCACGATACGACCCGTTTTTTGTTCATTGACGGGCACACGCCAGGGGAGTACTTTCACCAGAAGCCGGCGCTGTATCAAGTGGCTTTGGCGATTTATCAGGGTATTCCGTTCTTCGCGCAGTTGCTGGTGTTTGCCACGGTGGGCGTGCTGATTATCGCCTCGCTGACTGCGTTTACGGGATTCCCGATGATTGCCTCGTCCCTGGCTGATTACCAGTACCTGCCGGTCTTCTTCCGCAGCGTGGAATCACGCGGGCTGTACGCGAATGGTGTGCTGGCGCTGTCGGCATTCTCAATTTTCCTCACCACCATTTTCGGTTCGGATGTGTACTCGCTGATTCAGCTGTACATTGTGGGCATGTGCCTGTCCATGGTGATGGTGCAGCTGGCGGTGGTGCGCTACCGCATACGCCTGCTGCGTATTACTCTCGCGCAGATACCGCGCCGCGCCCTGATTCGTGATATTGCTGTCTCTGCGGTGGGAGTGGTCGTGACCGCCGTGGTGCTGGTCATCGTCGTGGTGACGAAGTTTGCCGCCGGTGCGTGGCTTTCCCTTGGAATGATTGCCCTGATGGTTGGAGGTATGGTTGTGACTCGCCGCCATTATGATGCGGTGGATGCCGCCCTGGACGTCCCCCTGAACGCCGAATCCGTTGCGGATGTGGCAGCCCTGCCTTCGCGTGTGCACGCCATCGTGTACGTGGAGCGTGTGCGCCGCCCGGCGGTTCGTGCCCTCTCCTATGCGCGTGCCGGTCGCCCCTCCACGATTGAGGCGCTGACGGTCAACAACGACCGCGCTGCCCTGGAGATCGTGAAGAAGCGCTGGTACGCTCTCGGTATTCCGGTGCCGCTGTCGGTCATTGACTCGCCGTACCGTGACACGGTGGATGCTGTCGTCTCGTATATTCGCCGCCGCCGCAAGAAGTCACCCCGCGATATTTTGGTGGTGTACCTGCCGGAATTCGTGGTGAAGCACTGGTGGCAGCGGCTTCTGCACCGCCGCACGGTGCGTCTCCTCAAGCGGGCGCTTCTGCACGAGCCGGGCGTTATGACGGCCACCGTGCCCTGGGCGATGCATGAGGATGAGGTGTATGATGAGAATTTTGATCAGCGTTTACAAAGCGAAGAATCAACGGTAGAAGCAGAGGGCCCAACGGCATCTGTTGCCCCGAAGATTACTCGTTCTGCCGGTGGCGGCCGTGAACTGATTCAGAGCAACCGCCACGCGGTGTACCGCGGCCGCCTGCACGAGGCGGACGCGGTGGCGAGCGAGAAGAAACGCCAGCCGTAATAATCGCCTGGTGCCTAGAAATAATTGCCCAGCGCCCTGCCCGGTCAATTGCCCTGCAACTTTGCTTGAACACCCCGTATAACGCCTGGACTTTGCCTTTTGCAATGGAGGAGGCACCCCTTGCGGGGGCGTCGGAACCGAAGCGAAGGCACAATCGGGTGTAAAATAATTCACATTAAGTGATTCTTTTAGGAGACAATGCTGTGACCCACACTGCTACCACGCCTGCCGCCTCCAACAACGTAGACGGATACAGCGTCGGGCAGACCCTCACCGTCACCTGTGAGGCGCCCGCGCACGGCGGCGCCTTCGTAGCGCGTACCGAACAGGGCGTCATCTTCGTGCGTCACGGCATCGTCGGCGAACAGGCAGAAGTGCGCATCACCGCAATCGGTCCCAAGCGCCGCTTCTACTTCGCAGACGTCATCTCCGTATCCGTACCCTCCCTGGAACGCCGCCCCCACCCCTGGATTCAGGCGGATGCGCTCGCCACTGAAGAGGAACGCGCCACAGCAACCGGCGTACCCGAACTGCTCGGCGGCATGGAATATGGCCACATCAGCCTGGCCGAGCAGCGACACTACAAGACCGATATTGTCCGCACCCAAATCAACCGGCTGGGCGGCCTGCCCCTCGAATCACCCCTGCTGACCAACCTCATCGTTGAAGAGCTACCCCTGCGCGGTAACAACGAAGGCCTGTCCTGGCGTACCCGCGTGCGCTACAACGTGACCAAGGTCCGCACCCAGCCCAGCGACCAGAAGAACAGCGGCAAGAAGAACCCCGCCGTCACCTGGCGCGTCGGCATGCACCCCTACCGCGCCTCCCAGCCCGTACCGGTCGTAGACTTTCCCCTCGCCGCACCCGAACTGCGTAACCTGGAGCTTGAGCGGCTGAACCTGCGCGGCGTACGCGAAGTCGAGGCAACCGTCTCCTCCCGAGGCAGGATTCTTCTGCAGTTCATCGTTGACCCGCGTTTCTCCATCGAAGAAGTCGCCAAGGACATCGAACAGCAGGCATCCGACGCCTGGGGACTGCTCGCCAAGCGTAAGATCTCCCTTTTCTTCACCCCGCAGTCCACCTCGAATGGCAAGCCCAAGCGCCGCCGCCCCGGCTCCGCCCACAGCCCCTACCGCCGCGTACCCGAAGGCGACCAGCTGCTCGGCGCGGGCCTGCGCTCCGTCACCGAAGAAGTCACCTTCGGCTCCCGCCGATTCAGCTACCAGGTGTCTGCCGGCGGCTTCTGGCAGATTCACCGCGCCGCCCCCTCCACCATGGTCGGAGCCATGCTCAACATGCTCCGCCCGCAGGAAGGTGAATGCACTCTCGACCTGTACGCCGGCGCGGGCCTGTTCACCGCCGCGCTCGCAGATGCCGTGGGTGCGACGGGTACCGTTATCAGCATTGAGGGTTCCCCAGTGACCCATAAGGATGCCCGCTCGAACTTCGCGCCTGATGGTTGTTCTCGCACGGAAAACTCTGCGGACACCCGTATTGAGGTGATTCGTGGCGACGTGGCACGCCACCTGGTCGATTTGAAGACCGCCCTTGAGTTTGGTGAAATCCCCGCTATTGATGCGGTGGTCCTTGATCCATCCCGTGAGGGTGCGAACCGAACCACCCTGGAACGCCTGGATGCGCTGGACCCCAAACGTATCCTGTACGTGGCATGTGATTCGGCATCCCTGGGGCGTGACACCGGTATTTTGCGTGAGCTGGGTTGGGACATGGTGCAGCTTCGGGCCTTTGATATGTACCCGAATACGCATCATGTGGAGTCGGTGGCGCTTTTTGAGCGTGCCCCGGCGAAGCCTCGTCCGCGCCGCCGCCGCACCACGTAGCGTGCAACTAGTTGCCGTTACAAAGAAGCACATAATTGCTGTGTTGGGCGGGTTGGGCTGTTCACCAGCCTACCCACTAGGGGTTATTTCAGGCTGTTTTCGCTCAATCCGGTGCGTCTTGCTCTGCGGGAGCATAAATCTGCTTTTTGGCACTGTAAACGGTAGAATCATTGAAGAACCAACGCACGGAATGAGCCGTGCCCCAATCTTGAGGAGTGTGGGTGTATGTCCGCTGAAAACGCATTGCCGCAGGAGGAGACCCCGAATAGCGCCCCCGGTGGCGCACCCACCGCTGACTACAGCATTGGCGATGGTGCCACTGCCAAGTTGCTCCCGGGTATTCAGTCCCCGGCAGACCTGCAGAACCTCAGCTACGAGCAGTTGGAGGAGCTCTCTAAGGAAATTCGCCAGTTCATCGTGACGAATGTGTCGGCAACCGGTGGTCACCTGGGTCCGAACCTGGGCGTTGTGGAGCTGACTCTCGGCATTCACCGTGTCTTCGAATCTCCTAAGGACAATATTCTTTTCGACACCGGCCACCAGTCCTATGTGCATAAGCTGGTGACTGGTCGTCACGCGTTTAAGACTCTGCGTCAGAAGGGAGGCCTGTCGGGTTACCCGGATCGCGACGAATCTAAACACGATATTATTGCTTCTTCGCACGCCTCCAGCTCGATTTCGTGGGCTGACGGTATTTCTCGCGCGCATAAGCTTAACGGCGAAGATGACCGCTACACCGTGGTTCTCATTGGCGACGGCGCGCTGACCGGTGGCATGGCGTGGGAGGCTGTAAACAATATTGCTGCCGACCGCACCCGCAAGGTCGTGATTGTGGTCAACGATAACGGCCGCTCCTACGCGCCGACTATTGGCGGTTTCGCAAACCAGCTGTCTGAGCTCAAGCACGGTGTGCAGCAGCAGGTGGATCGCGTGCGCCTTGACCACCGCTACGACAACGCCCTGGATGCTGTGCGTATCGGTCTACAGCGTGGCGGCCCCGTCGGTCAGATGGTGTACCGCGGTCTGCACGGCATGAAGGCGGGCATTAAGGACGTCGTCGTACCTAAGGGTATTTTTGAAGACCTGGGCATGAAGTACGTGGGCCCCATTGACGGCCACGACCAGCAGGCTGTGGAGAACGCACTGACCGCGGCGAAGAACTACGCCGGCCCGGTGATTGTGCACGCCATTACCGAGAAGGGCCACGGTTACGCGCCTGCCCGCGCGAATGAGGACGATCAGTTCCATGCGGTGGGCCAGATTGACCCGCTGACCGGTGAGGATGTTTCGACCAGTACCTCTGAATCGTGGACCAGCGTTTTTGGCCGCGAAATCGCGGATATTGCTGATGAGCAGGAGAACGTTGTCGGTATTACCGGCGCGATGCTCATTCCCGTGGGTCTGCGCGAATTCCAGAAGCGCCACCCCGAGCGCGTTATTGACGTAGGTATCGCTGAGCAGCACGCCGTGGCGATGAGTGCCGGCCTGGCGTACGGCGGTATGCACCCGGTGGTTGCCCTCTACGCAACCTTCCTGAACCGTGGCTTTGACCAGTTGCTCATGGACGTTGCTCTGCACAAGGCGGGCGTGACCGTGGTGCTGGACCGCTCCGGTATTACCGGTCCAGACGGCGCAAGCCACCACGGTATGTGGGATTTGGCGATGCTGCAGTTCATTCCGGGTCTGCACCTGGCGGCTCCGCGTGATGGTGCGACCCTGCGCGAAGAGCTGCGTGAGGCTGTAGCTATTAACGATGCACCGACCGTGATTCGCTACCCGAAGGGCTCCGTGGGCGAGGACATTCCCGCCCTGGAACGTCGTAACGACGGCGTGGATGTGCTGGCACGCACCGATAAACCCCACCCGGAGACCGGCCAGCGTGATGTGCTGTTCGTCGCTGTTGGTGCTATGGCCCGTGTGGCCCTGGAAGCCTCGAACGTGCTTGCCGCCGAGGGTATCCAGTCCACCGTGGTTGACCCGCGATGGGTGATGCCGGTGCCATCTTCGGTTATTGAGTTAGCGCGTGATCACCGCATTGTGGTGACCATTGAGGACGGCGTACGTTCCGGCGGTGTGGGTTCACGCATCCGCCAGGAAATGCGTGCGGCCGGTGTGGATACCGCGCTGAGCGAGCTGGGTCTGCCGGCGGAGTTCATTCCGCACGCTTCCCGCGAGCAGATTCTGGAAGAGGTCGGCCTGACTGCGGAAACCATTATCGCTGACCTGCGTGCGCAGTTGGCTGGCGATAAGGTTCCATTCGCTCGTGAAGAGGGCCAGAAGCCGCGCCACACCCGCTAGATATTCCGGTCGGTGCTTCCCTCAGCCATCGGCTCTCAGCGGTAGATTCTCAATAATAGGCACAGCATAGACAGACAGAAGCCCCGCCCATCAGTTGTGATGGGCGGGGCTTTGCTGTATGCACTATACGGGGCACTATCGGCCAGCGCCTGAGCTTATGAGCATGAGAAGTAGTGGTTTTAGGAATTGTTAGTAGTGCCGCTGACGAAAATCTTGCCGCCTTTCACCTGCACCGGGTAGCTGGTCAGAGGCGCCTCCGCAGGGCCGTGCACTACTGAGCCGTCAGCTACGGCGTATTCGGAGCCGTGGCAGGGGCACACGATACGGTTGGAGTCCTGCACCTGTACCTGACAACCTTGGTGGGTGCACACGGTGCTGAACGCCTTATATTCACCTGAAGAGGGCTGTGACACGATAACAGTCGTGGAGCCATGGGTTAGACGCGCCGCCTTGCCCACACCCACAGCGGAGGCAGAACCTATCTCAATGGTACCTTCAGGTGCGGTGACGGCGGAGTCCTCCTCAGCGCAGGAAGCAAGTAGGGCACCGGACGCGACGGCACCGGTGACGAGGGTTGCGCGTCGGGAGAGGACGCGCGCAGAAGATTCAGTCTCGGCGGTAGCTGCTACGGTATCGACAGCATTAGATTCGATGGCGGCAGATGCAGTGGGCGAGGAGCATGCCTTCTGAGAGCGGCAGCATCCGTTGGGTGCGGGCATGGTGGCTCCTTTCGTGTACTCTCTCCACCCTAAGCCGGTTTAGGATAAAAAGCGAATGAGAGCAGGCTAAGCTTGGTTTGTATTGCTCCCGAGACAAATTTCTGAGGCAAACTTTCGAGGCACACAAAATGCCGGTCGGGTGGGCGCATCAGCAACACACCCAACCGGCACACGTCTATTTAGCATTAGTGAAAGCTACCCTAGATGGCGGGCAAAAATCGGCGCAATCACGGGGGCAACCAGCCCCGTCTGCCACGGACGCGCACCGTACTCGGCGAGTGCATCTCGCAGGGTCTGCTCGTCAAAACGAGCCGGTGGCTCCCAGCAGAGGCGGCGAACATAATCGGTCGTAATCAGGTTCTGCGCCGGAATAGTCAGCTTCTCCGAGAGCTCATCAATGGCATGACGAACCTCGGTGAACAGCACCAAGTTTTTGGGGCGCTTGGACTCCCACGCCTTCAACGGTGGCGGGGCAGTCGACGGCAAAGTGAACGGTACGGCGTTCTCGCCGCGTGCCGCCGCGGCAATAGCACGCACCCAGCGCGGGCCCTCACGACGCAGACCGCGCGTCTGAAAACCGGGAATCGCCATGATGGCGGGAACGTTACGCGGCATGGTGCGTGCCGCCTCCACAATCGCAGAGTCAGGCAGCAGACGCTTCGCGTCGACGTCCTTTTTACGTGCCAGCGAGTCACGCTCATGCCACAGGTTACGCAGTGCCGTCAGCTGTTTGACGGAACGCAACATCGTGCGGCCCTTCGTCTTACGCCAACGCTCCGGCTGATCCATCGGATCCTTCACCGGGGTCTTGCACAGGTACTCGAACTCCTCCAGGGCGTACTGCAGCTTGCCCTGCTGGCGGAGCAAATCCTCCAATGCGTCACGCAAATCAATGAGCACGTCAACGTCCAGCAGCGCATAGTTCAGCCACGACTCCGGCAGGGGGCGACGCGACCAGTCTTCCTTCGAGTGCTTCTTCGCCAGCTTATAGCCGAGCAGCTCCTCAACGGTCGCACCCAGGTTCACGCGCTCCAAACCAGCCAGGCGCGCACCAAGCTCCGTATCAAACAGGCGGTTCGGGCGCATACCGAGCATGTCCAGGCTCGGGAAGTCCTGAATTGCGGCGTGAATAACCCACTCAGTATTCGCCAAAGCATCGTTAATAATGCGCAAATCCTTAAACGCCTCAGGGTCAATCAGGTACAGCTGATCTTCACGCTTTAGCTGCACCAAAAAGGCGCGTGAACCGTAGCGGATGCCCTGGGCACGCTCCGTATCAATAGCGACCGGGCCGGACGCCGCGGCCAACTGCTCAGCGGCACGATGCAGACCGCTCTCAGTGGTGATGAGAGTCGGAATCGGTGAGGAAGGGGCCTCCAGAGGAACAACATCCGGAACTTCGATACCGTGAAGGGTCAGCTGAGGGGTGCCTGCGGCATTCTGTTCAGCTGCGGTACTCATGCACTCAATCCCTTTCCTCTGTCTGGTTCGACGCGCCCATATGATGCGCCAGATGCCCGGGTAGGTGTACGCCCAAGCAAACATAAGCTCTGGCGGGGTGGCGTGCACGCGAAGGCACTACGCCATTCTACCCGCCCGAGCTTAAAGCCTCGAATTTAGAGAGACTCATAATAAGGGGTTCACCGGTGTTCCCGCTGGGGTCATCGTCGGGCTTTATTCGGCAGCTTCCGCCTCGTCAACCGGAGTATCACCACTCGTGTCACCATCCGATGCTTCACCGGCGGGGGTCAGCGTCAAACACACCGAATTAATGCAATATCGCAAATCCGTTGGAGTTGGGTAACCCTCACCCTCAAACACGTGACCCAGATGCGAATCGCAGACGGCGCAACGCACCTCCACACGGCGCATACCGAACGTCGTATCCTCCAGGTAACGCACACGATCCTCGGCCAGCGGCGCGAAAAACGACGGCCAACCACAATGCGAATCGAACTTCTCACCAGAACGGAACAGCTCCGTACCGCAAGCACGGCAAGAATACACACCCTCCGTGTGGGTGTTCCAGTACTCGCCAGTGAATGCGCGCTCGGTGCCGCCCTCACGTAGAACAGCGTACTCTTCAGGCTTGAGAACTTCACGCCAGTTCTTAGCGATAGCACCCACGCCGGGTAATGAGTTGCCCATCATGACTCCTTCAGTTTGCTCTCATGCTCAGGCTCTTACAGCTCACATAACGCCGCGGCTGGGCGGATTATTCCCGCTACGCGCGGATATCAGCGTACTTGCCGTTGGTCAGCTTCAGTAGGTCGTCTGGGGCGAGCTCAACATCCAGGCCGCGCTTACCGCCAGAGACCATAATCGTGTCAAAAAGCTGCGCAGACTCATCCAGCAGGGTGGGGGAGGGAGTCTTCTGACCCAGCGGAGAAATACCGCCCACCACGTAGCCGGTGCGGCGCTCAGCGACCTTCGGGTTGCACATGGAGGCGCTCTTCCACCCCAGAGCAGCGGCGGCTGCCTTAATGTTCAGCTTGCCAGACACCGGCACGATTGCGACCGCGAAATCCTTCTCGTGCACAATCAGTAGGGTCTTGAACACCTGTTCCTCGGAGGCGCCGAGGTTCTTCGCGGCCTCTTCACCGAAGGAGGTGACACCCTCAACGTGCTCGTATTCGCGCATCTGGAAGGGGGTATTCGTCTCGGTCAGCAACGCTACGGCGGCGGTTGCTGCGCCACTCTTCTTACCTTTAGTTTTCTTAGCCATAGACACCATTTTACGGAAGTCACCATGCACTGTGGGGTGCGTTTGTGATCCTGCCGCCGCCCCTCCTCATGCCCGTAATGTGGCGGGCAACTCATGAGGCTCACGCGGGGTGTTAGACAGTACTACACTTAAAGCGAATGTCACATCGCCGTCACTGAAGAAAAGAGTTTTTGTGCCCACCACGACCGTACACTTGACCGACCGCATCCCTCGCGTTTCTGCTGATGAGTTGCTGGCGGGTTTCCGACCCTCTGAGCGTTTTGGTGAAGTGTCTTTTGATAGCTATATTCCCGACCCGAATCAGCCGTCGCAGGCTGAGGCCGTGCAGAAGCTGAAGGATTTTGGCGACAAGATTAATGGTGGCGGTGCTGGTGCCGGTTTCTTTGGTCGCCTGTTTGGCGGCAAGAAGAAGGATGCGACGAAGGCTGGCCTGTACCTTGACGGCGGTTTTGGTGTGGGTAAGACTCACCTGTTGGCGTCGCTGTGGCATTACGTGGATGGCCCGAAGGCGTTCGGTACTTTTGTGGAATACACGAACCTGGTGGGTGCGTTGACGTTCCGTAAGACGGTTGAGGCGTTGAGCAGCTACAAGCTGGTGTGTATTGACGAGTTTGAGCTGGATGATCCGGGTGATACTGTGCTCATGTCTCGTCTGATGCGTGAGCTGGCGGATGCTGGCGTGAAGCTTGTGGCGACCTCAAACACGCTGCCTGGTGCACTGGGTGAGGGCCGTTTCGCGGCTGAGGATTTTAAGCGTGAGATTCAGGTGCTTGCTTCGCAGTTTGAGGTGCACCGTGTGGATGGTGAGGATTTCCGTCACCGTGGCCTGCCTGCCGCGCCGGAGCCTGTTGCTGATGATGCGTTTGATGCGAAGGTTGAGGAAGTGTTCGGCGGCCAGACTGTTGGCGTTGATAACTTCGCTGACCTGGTGGAGCACCTGGCGAAGGTGCACCCGTCGCGTTACCGTCAGCTGATTGATGGCCTGGATGGTATTGCGTGGCGTGATGTTCACCCGATTACTGAGCAGTCGGTGGCGCTGCGTTTTGTGGTGTTGGCTGACCGCCTGTATGACAAGGATTTGCCGATTGTTTCTTCGGGTGTGCCTTTTGACAAGGTGTTTACTGAGGAGATGCTGGCTGGTGGTTATCAGAAGAAGTATTTCCGTGCGGTGTCTCGTTTGACGGCGTTGGCTCGTGAGGGCATGCTGGGTGAGGAGGCGGAGCGCTAGTTCCGCTGTTCGCCGGGGCCGAGCTTTGGCCGGCTCGGGTTTTGATGCGCTGTTCTTTCTAGTCCCGTGAGACTCGAAGCTCGCCCGGTTTGCATGGTTAGCTTGGTTAGTCTGGTTTACCTGAACCGCGCCAACCCCTCTCATACGTGAGGACCCTCGCCGGGTCGCTTAGGAAGCACCTGGCGGGGGTCTTTGTGTGAGCGAGAACCTGGTACGTGACGGGAACATGGCGTGTCGCTCGCATGGTTTCTTCCCTTGCCAGGGAGTTATGCGGGGGTAGACGTGGTTGGAGTGTATAATTTTGCGTGTAGCCTCCGCGAGGTTCTCGCGAAGCACCCGTTTCTGCCGCATGGTTGCGGGCTATTTTCGGGTAGCTATTTCCCTTCCTTTTCGGAGGGACTTTCATTGAGGGATCAAATGGGGCATGTCCCCGAGCTCGACGTTCCAGGATTTCCCTTCCTTTTCGGAGGGACTTTCATTGAGGGCGGAATGGAATCAACCTTAGAGACTAGCCACCTCCCATTTCCCTTCCTTTTCGGAGGGACTTTCATTGAGGGATCCGAGGCACCAAGGATGTTAACTTCACGAAATATGATTTCCCTTCCTTTTCGGAGGGACTTTCATTGAGGGTGGACTTCTCCAGTCGCCCCAAGATGCCGGCGCGGATTTCCCTTCCTTTTCGGAGGGACTTTCATTGAGGGGAGCGTGATTTGACCGTGCATGAGAGCGTGGACGCTGTATTTCCCTTCCTTTTCGGAGGGACTTTCATTGAGGGGCTGACGATAGTGTCCGATGGGCTAAAGCATGGGCAAATTTCCCTTCCTTTTCGGAGGGACTTTCATTGAGGGCTGATGAGGGCAAGCGAATCCCCACGGTAGGAGAGATATTTCCCTTCCTTTTCGGAGGGACTTTCATTGAGGGTTGCCAGAGCAGTCGACAGGCCATCACCGCGTTCCCTCGATTTCCCTTCCTTTTCGGAGGGACTTTCATTGAGGGGCATCTTCATGCTGGGTGCTTCCGGTAAGCCGTTGCCGATTTCCCTTCCTTTTCGGAGGGACTTTCATTGAGGGTCAATACGTAGTCCCCGCAAGTGACTTGCCGCTTTAGATTTCCCTTCCTTTTCGGAGGGACTTTCATTGAGGGTCTCCGATAGGGGCACCTTGATAACCTCTGCCTGATTTCCCTTCCTTTTCGGAGGGACTTTCATTGAGGGAACCCCTTGAAGCATGGCACAAGCCATGAGCGGGATTTCCCTTCCTTTTCGGAGGGACTTTCATTGAGGGAGCGCCTGGACTTGGGGTGATAGCGTCTATTCGGGAATTTCCCTTCCTTTTCGGAGGGACTTTCATTGAGGGTTTGCTCTCAACTCCGGCCCTGACCGCAATGACCGTTCCGGTGATTTCCCTTCCTTTTCGGAGGGACTTTCATTGAGGGTTCAATGTGTCAACGACAGTGCCGCGGCAGATGGCATTTCCCTTCCTTTTCGGAGGGACTTTCATTGAGGGCTGTGTAGTCCCCGTCTTCGCAAGCGCAAGGCTAAATTTCCCTTCCTTTTCGGAGGGACTTTCATTGAGGGCTACAAAGATTAGGTCGTCCCAGTCGATTTCGCCTGCATTTCCCTTCCTTTTCGGAGGGACTTTCATTGAGGGCTATGCTTGCTGGGGTAAACGGGAGGAAGTCGAGAAATTTCCCTTCCTTTTCGGAGGGACTTTCATTGAGGGAGCAATACGGTTACCGCTATTGGTGATAACCACCATATTTCCCTTCCTTTTCGGAGGGACTTTCATTGAGGGTTGGTGGTGTGTGAGTGCTACTCGGCTAGTTGGTGTCATTTCCCTTCCTTTTCGGAGGGACTTTCATTGAGGGCCAGGAAATGGAAGCCGAAGCCCGCGAGGAACTCTACATTTCCCTTCCTTTTCGGAGGGACTTTCATTGAGGGCCCTGACCGCGAGCCAGCTCGCGCATCTCGTTGTATTATTTCCCTTCCTTTTCGGAGGGACTTTCATTGAGGGGTCAGGGTTCTTGTGTTACCTTGCTACGATAATTCATTTCCCTTCCTTTTCGGAGGGACTTTCATTGAGGGTGTAGAGGCTCTTACGTGCGGGGGTGAATTTCGTGCATTTCCCTTCCTTTTCGGAGGGACTTTCATTGAGGGTTATTGGAGGCCTCGCATGGTATCAGGACCTGGAGATTTCCCTTCCTTTTCGGAGGGACTTTCATTGAGGGACTGAGATCAGTGATTTCTGGGGTGCCTACGGCTCATTTCCCTTCCTTTTCGGAGGGACTTTCATTGAGGGCGCTTCGTACGGAGCGCTTCAGGCACAAACGTGCCCATATTTCCCTTCCTTTTCGGAGGGACTTTCATTGAGGGTCTTCGGTGTGGGTAGTCCAGGTGAGGTGCATGCTGATTTCCCTTCCTTTTCGGAGGGACTTTCATTGAGGGTATGCCCTGTTTCTGCGAGGATGATTGCACCGCCCGCATTTCCCTTCCTTTTCGGAGGGACTTTCATTGAGGGACGGCGGCATACCAGGCTCCGGCACCGGCTGGTGGCATTTCCCTTCCTTTTCGGAGGGACTTTCATTGAGGGCTGCCGGATAAGACGGTGGTGCTCGGGTTCCCTGCGGCTGATTTCCCTTCCTTTTCGGAGGGACTTTCATTGAGGGACGTAGAAAGTAGCCTTTTCCCTTGTCAGTGCGTTATTTCCCTTCCTTTTCGGAGGGACTTTCATTGAGGGATGTTCTTCCCTGTATGTCTGACTTCGGAGTTCACGCATTTCCCTTCCTTTTCGGAGGGACTTTCATTGAGGGTCAGATTCGCCGAGCATGCCCTCACGAGCCAACGCAGATTTCCCTTCCTTCTGGGAAGGGCTTTCATTGAGGCGGTTGATGAAGAATGCGATAGCGCAGAGGACAGACATTTCCCTTCCTTCTGGGAAGGGCTTTCATTGAGGCACAGCAACAGACGCCCCGAACTTCAGTTGAGGTTCGGTATTTCCCTTCCTTCTGGGAAGGGCTTTCATTGAGGCTCATAGGGATACGCGCTAATCTGCACCATCTGCGCGATTTCCCTTCCTTTTTGGAGGGGCTTTCATTGAGGCATGGCATATGCAGGATGGTAGTCTAAAGGTTAAAGTTGGTACTTCCTTACAATTTCGTAAGGACTTTCGTTGAGGCCTGCGGATGTCGCCGTCATCTTTAGGGTCGATTGCGGTAATTTCCCTTCCTTTTTGGAGGGGCTTTCATTGAGGCACTCCGTAATGGGGTTCGACGCTTCTACCTGGCCCGCATTTCCCTTCCTTTTCGGAAGGGCTTTCTTTGAGGCTTGTAACCGTCGCCAGCACTGAGTTTGTGGACGGTCATTTCCCTTCCTTTTTTGGAGGGACTTTCAATAAGACAGATTAATATCCCTTCAAGATGACTGTGGGACCGCTTGTTCTGCACCTTGAGGTGTAGACTTTCATTGAGGCTCGTGACCGGGCAGCTCCCAGAAATTGGGTATCTCATTTCCCTTTCTTTTGGAGGGGCTTTCATTGAGGCTCGCTCCACATGGCGGCAAGGCTTCGGGGGAGAGGGATTTCCCTACAATTTTGTAGGGACCTTCATTGAGGTGCTGAGTCCAGATGAACGCCGTTGCACATGCCGCTGCATTTCCCTTCCTTTTTGGAAGGGCTTTCATTGAGGCAAGAAGATGCGCGACGAGATGAGCGTGTGGCTCGCCTATTTCCCTTCCTTTTGGGAGGGGCTTTCATTGAGGCGAAGAGGCCGCAGAGATTATCTTTGGCTAAGCGCCCATTTCCCTACCTTTTTTGTAGGGCCATTCATTAAGGCATTGAGGTCAAGGCGAATAATGAAAGATTCTCAACTCAGCGATTTCCCTACAGCCTTTGTAGGGACTTTCCCTAACCTATTCCTGCTCCGTTCCTGGACCCGCCACAATTCAGAAACGGAGCTTTTCCTTTTTGCCGCGCAGGAAGCAACCAGGCTAAAACACCAACCGCAAACCCCACCAGCCAGCTGCTACTTGCCTACTCCACACATCCAAGCAGAAAACTCAACACGCCAGAATAGCGTCATAAACTCGCTGATAAGCCAAAACAATCCGTCGCAGTGCTAACCTCAAAACCAAGCAGCCAAAGCTGACTGCCCACCATATTCGCTCACACCAAGGAGACACCGATGTCTACCCACTACAGTGCAGGCGACGAACTTCCTATCTCACTCGTCATGCACACCGTGTACTGCCCCCGCCGCGCATGGATCGAATCCAATGGCGAAAAGACCGACACCTCGCAAATGCAAGAAGGGCAATCCGCCCACAAACGAGTCGACGACCCCAAAACATCCCGCGGCGCACAACAGCGCGCAGTCACCATCTCATCAACACGCCTCGGGCTCACCGGACGATGCGACGCCATCGAACCCCAAGAAGACGGTTCTACCCGCATCATCGAATACAAAGCAACACCCGTACGCCGCAACGCATCCGTCACGCCCGCCCACAGGGTGCAGCTTGCCCTTCAGAAAATCTGCCTCGAAGAAGCCGGCGAAACCGTCAGCGAATGCGCGGTGCACTTCACCAACCACAACAAAACCGTGCCCGTCGACATCTCAGACGAAGACATCCGCACCGCAGAAGAATACGTACACACCACCCGCGCACTCATCGACAACCCGACAGCACCGCAACCCCTCGAAGACTCACCTCGCTGTAGCTGGTGCTCCCACATCTCGGTGTGCCTACCCGACGAATCCCACGGAAAAGCAAACATTACACGCGTCGTCGCCAGCAACCCCGACAGCCAAGTAGCGCACCTCACCACGCAAGGATCAAGAGCGACCGTCCAGCAAGGACGCCTCATCGTGCAGCACCTCGGTGAAACAATCAGCAGCGTACCCCTCGAACGTGTGCACAGCCTCGTGGTCCACGGAAACATTGACGTTTCCTCTGCGCTTCTACGAGAACTCATGTGGCGCAACTGCACCATCATCTGGTGCTCCAGTACCGGCCGAGTCTACGGCTGGTCGCAACCCGGCACCGGACCGAATGGACTGGCCCGCGTGCAACAGCATGTCCTCTCAGCGCAGGGGCACCTGCCCATAGCGGCCGCCATGATTGCCAGCAAAATCTCAAACCAAGCGACCCTGCTGCGCCGCAACGGCCACGCCGCAGATGTATGCCGCACCATGCGAGACATCCAGAAGCACACGCCGCAAGCTACCTCAATCCCGGAACTGCTCGGCATCGAAGGTGAAGCCGCCTCGCTCTACTTCGGCAATTTCGCGACCATGCTCAAAGAAGACGTGCTCACCGAACTCGGCTGGACCTGGGCCGGGCGGCAGGGGAGAGGCGCTAACGACCCCATCAACATTCTGCTGAACTACGCCTACGGGCTGCTCAGCTCAGAATGTATTCGCGCCATCCTCACGTGCGGGCTCGACCCTCACGCCGGGTTCCTGCACAGCAGCTCCCGCAACAAGCCGGCGCTCGCTCTTGACCTCATGGAAGAGTTCCGTGCCGTCATCGCGGATTCTGTGGTGGTGTCTCTTATCAATAGGAAGCAGGTTAAAGCGGCGCACTTCACCGCGGTTGGTGGCAGCTACCGGCTCACACCCGAAGGACGGAAGACTGTCATCGCCGCGTTCGAGAAGCGAATGGCCACGGAGATTACCCACCCCACCTACGGGTATTCGGTGACGTGGCGCCGCGCTGTTGAGGTGCAAGCCCGCATGCTCCTGGGCGTAATTAACGGAACTACCCGCGAGTACACGGGGGTGACCGTACGATAATGCGTGACGACGCCCGACGAACACTTATCGCTTACGACGTGCCCAGCGACCGGCGGCGCGCCAAGCTGGCCAAGCTCATTCTCAGTTATGGGGACCGTATCCAGTACAGCGTCTTTATTGTGGATGCGGCCCCCGCCAAGGTGCGACGCATCAAAGACGAGGTTCAGGAACTCATCGATCCGGACGAGGACTCAGTGCTCTTCTGCGACCTGGGGCTGCTGGCCCGGCTTGACGAGCCGACCTTCAGCTACATTGGCCGGGCGCGCGAGGTAACCGAATCGGATGCGCTCATTCTCTAGCCGCGTGTTGCTCATTCGCTAGCGACGCGCGGCGGGGGAGTGGAGGAATGACGAGTTCGATTGCGGACTGGTAGTAGAGGTGGGGATAATGGCCTTTGGAGGCTTTGTCTGTCTCCGCGAGAACCTGGCACGTGACGTAATCTTGGCGTGTCGCTCGCGTGATGTTTTGGCTTGTCAATAGTGTTTAAATGCTTAAATGGCTACTTGGGTATACTTTTTGTGTAGGCCTGCCGCGAGGTTCTCGCAAAGCACCCGTTTCTGCCGCATAATTGCGAGTCAGTTTCGGGTGGCTATTTCCCCGCCTTAGGGCGGGGACTTTCATTGAGGCTGCCCACACAGCAACAGACGCCCCGAAACTCAACTGAAATTTCCCCGCCTTAGGGCGGGGACTTTCATTGAGGCCTGATGGGGGAGTGTGTGCCGGGGTAGGGGGGTGCCATTTCCCCGCCTTAGGGCGGGGACTTTCATTGAGGCCGCACCCACCAAAAACTAGCCGGCACACCATACAGATTTCCCCGCCTTAGGGCGGGGACTTTCATTGAGGCTACACCCGTACAGCGCACCTGCAGGTCAATGGCAAGATTTCCCCGCCTTAGGGCGGGGACTTTCATTGAGGCACCATTTTTTGGCCAATGTCACCGTCTGTTTTGCCGAAATTTCCCCGCCTTAGGGCGGGGACTTTCATTGAGGCAAGGTTGAAGTTCCTTACGGCTACACTGCCGAGTTATTTCCCCGCCTTAGGGCGGGGACTTTCATTGAGGCAGGCACAGACTGGGCGATAACAATCTCGCCGCCGCATTTCCCCGCCTTAGGGCGGGGACTTTCATTGAGGCGTACAGGTGTGGTGGTTTACCCCGGGGTAAGAGGGAATTTCCCCGCCTTAGGGCGGGGACTTTCATTGAGGCCAGGTTGTGGGAGCAGCGGGCGAGATCGGATACAGGGATTTCCCCGCCTTAGGGCGGGGACTTTCATTGAGGCGGATGCCACCGCCCCTTCCCCGCAATCTCCAGCCTTATTTCCCCGCCTTAGGGCGGGGACTTTCATTGAGGCGAAATATGCAGGAGCGGAGTACACCGATGCAGACTAGATTTCCCCGCCTTAGGGCGGGGACTTTCATTGAGGCTCGGCAGGAGGAGCGACGCGAACCTTTCCGGTTGCCAGATTTCCCCGCCTTAGGGCGGGGACTTTCATTGAGGCCGCGTTGTCACTACCCAGGCAGGAGGCCGTAAGAATTTCCCCGCCTTAGGGCGGGGACTTTCATTGAGGCGAATCAGCACGATGCACACGGCAATGCGCAATACCCGCATTTCCCCGCCTTAGGGCGGGGACTTTCATTGAGGCACTATAAACTGTGAGGTAATCTCATAGCGCCCGCAATTTCCCCGCCTTAGGGCGGGGACTTTCATTGAGGCACACCACGAAATCACCGTTCACGATGGCCTGCTCCAGATTTCCCCGCCTTAGGGCGGGGACTTTCATTGAGGCTGATTCAGTGAAGCGTACACGGCAATGCCCGCAAGGATTTCCCCGCCTTAGGGCGGGGACTTTCATTGAGGCCTTGGCGGCACCTGGCGCGGTCATTGTTACCTCGAATATTTCCCCGCCTTAGGGCGGGGACTTTCATTGAGGCTGGAGAGGTGGTGACGCTCTGGCACACCGCAAATGGATTTCCCCGCCTTAGGGCGGGGACTTTCATTGAGGCCCCAAATCTAGGAGCTTCACGATTACGGTCACTTGCATTTCCCCGCCTTAGGGCGGGGACTTTCATTGAGGCGCGGTGAATTCGGGTCCATGTGCTTCAGGAGGTAGCCATTTCCCCGCCTTAGGGCGGGGACTTTCATTGAGGCTAGTGATGAGGAGCTGGATACGGCGGGTGACTCTGAGATTTCCCCGCCT
Source organism: Rothia sp. 27098_8_161 (assembly GCF_041432905.1). NCBI lineage: Bacteria > Bacillati > Actinomycetota > Actinomycetes > Micrococcales > Micrococcaceae > Rothia > Rothia sp. 27098_8_161. The sequence goes on from NZ_JAPWAL010000003.1 coordinate 157,128, forward strand.
TAGGGCGGGGACTTTCATTGAGGCATTGGCTACCCGATAACAAGCCTAAGAGTAACCTCAAATTTCCCCGCCTTAGGGCGGGGACTTTCATTGAGGCACGGAATGAGTGAAGACGCTGCGCAACCGCGCCCCATTTCCCCGCCTTAGGGCGGGGACTTTCATTGAGGCAAGGAAGATTCAGTAGTAGAGGATGAAGGGGGCAAAATTTCCCCGCCTTAGGGCGGGGACTTTCATTGAGGCACAAGGCTGGTGTTGAACGCGCGGCCCATGCGGGCATTTCCCCGCCTTAGGGCGGGGACTTTCATTGAGGCAAAGACGACTTCCTCGAGGTACTCCAACTCAAAGGCATTTCCCCGCCTTAGGGCGGGGACTTTCATTGAGGCGGAGCCCGCTTCACTGAACTGCTCGCTCGCTACGGATTTCCCCGCCTTAGGGCGGGGACTTTCATTGAGGCTCGGTATCGACGTGGTGTGCCCAGTTGGTGAGCCTGTATTTCCCCGCCTTAGGGCGGGGACTTTCATTGAGGCGGGCCGACTGAACGGACCCACATGTTCTTCGTCATCATTTCCCCGCCTTAGGGCGGGGACTTTCATTGAGGCAAGCAGTACAAGGAACGTAAGGATGCTGAGAAGGCGCATTTCCCCGCCTTAGGGCGGGGACTTTCATTGAGGCCAGGCAGTTGTCTCCGTAACATCGGGTGCACTCAGCATTTCTCCACCATCGGGTGGGGAATCTTCATTGCGATTCTGAGCATGAATCGCGAAATCTCGCGCGGGTTGCGTAGCCCCGGTTTAGAAACCACCCTGGTGTCTAGACCGGGGCTCTTCTCTCTTAAAAACTTCAGAGTGCAGAAAAGCGGAGATGGCTACCGATGTTGGTCGTAGACTCAGCTCAGTGGCCCAGCTGATAACGGAGTGAATCCGCGACATAGCCAACTCAGAAGCACCTGCGCTATAAGTTGTGGAAACAGAGGAGGTTGGTCTGATTGCGGACGGATAGCAAAGACGGGATAATAGATGGAGTCAACTGATTTTAGCTTGCGGCGACATGTCTCCCATTTCCAGATTCAGCGCCCTCACGCGCTGGTGTTCATTGAGGGTTGGACCTGTTACAACAGCCGAAAGCTAGCTGACCCTATTCTCTCGGAGTCGTAAAAAAACTCTGGGAGCTTTCTTTCCAGTCCGCATCTCCTCGGTACGCATGTTACCGATGAGATGCGGATTTTTTACTTGGAACTGTTAAGAAATTTAAAAATCTGGTGTATTCTCGAGATATACAAAATTTGACCGGCTGGTGCCTCACGCATCCTGCATGAGGATTGACCCGGGCAGTTGTCTGGAGGTAAAACCGATGGATATTTTTGCAGACCTGGTGCTGAACACGCTGTCGCTCATCTTGGCAGACCTGTTGTTGGGAGTATATAAGGCATGGACTAGGAAGAATCGCGCCAAGGGCGGCCCTTGTGATGAGACGATGCGGGAGGTTCCCAATATTGAAGATTTGGGTGGACAGAAAACTCTGGTCGTACTCTCAAACCGAGGCAATACGGAAGCTCAGATTGCGCTCACGAATCACCGGACGCAGATCTTCTCGCTTCTGCCGGCTGGGAGCAACGTTACCGTGAGTATTTCTTCGGGTGAAGAAAAGCCGCCCACCACGACGGAAACGCAGTAGGCGGCTTTGAAGTACGTTGATACCGCAATAAGCGAGGTGTTTTGAGTTCTGTTGCAGCAGAATCAATCCCAGAGTATAGCAAGAAAACAGGGCCAGACTCTAGCCTTCTCTATATACTGACCAGCTTATGCAACTAAATGCCCCTGATGCTGCGCTGAATAGTGCCTAAACAAGGCGGTTACAGTGCAGTTTCAGGGGCATTACCGTCCTTGAAGTAGCGGCGTGACGAAAACGCGCGCACCATTCGGGAAACCGATGTAGCTTAAAGCTATACAACAAAAAAATCGTGCACAACCCACGCATCGATGCGAGATGTGCACACACTACCTAAGGAGACAATCATGTCCCAGAACATCATTACCCTCGCCGACCTCATCGAGAACGTCAAGCTCGGCGGCGGCTCCGTCATCACCTCCAGCACCGAACTCGAACCCGCAGCAGGCCCCCACGCATCCGTAGCACCCGCCAAGTACGTTGATGGCAAGGGGCAGGCTGCTAAGTCCGTTTTTGTGTACGAGACCCGCTACATCGCAGGGAAGACTGAGAACCAGGACGAACGCAAGAAGAAGGAAGAATCCAAGACTACCAAGAAGGTCGCCAAGGGTAAGCCTCAGACCGTCGTCCTCATTGACAGCAAGCAGTCCGAACTCAACCGCGCAGAAGCCGCCATCGAACAGGGCCGCCAGTACGGCGACGAAGCAGTCGTCAAGATTCCCCGCGCCGTCGTCACCTACCAGACCGAAAACGGCCCCGTCGAATACACCGACATGGAGCTCTCCCACCGAATCTTCGACGGCCACTTCCGCGCCGGCACCATCGACGGCAAGCTCATCACTGAAAACGACGACTACCGTGCACTGCGCAATTGCACGCCTGCAGATATGAGTGCCTTGCTGAACACCGCCCCCGCGGCGCTCCTCTTCGGTGCATGGGACTCCACCCGCAAGAGCAACCAGGTCCGCCTGCGCAGCGCCCTCGTCGGTGAAATCATCGGCGTCCTCGCTGATCAGAAGCGTACTGGTGAAGAGCAGCAGGCACGTCGTAGCGGTGCTCGTGTTGACGCTGTAGCCGCCAGCGTAAAGCTTGGCGCTAAGGAACTTAGCTCTCTCGTCGATGACCAGGAAGCTGAACTGAGCGCCAAGAACGTTGCCGCGCGTCGCAAGGAAGTAAAGACCGCCAAGGCTGACGACCGTATCTCTGCATCCCATCTCGGTCTGGGTAGCATCCCGCCTTCGGTTGAGGAAATTGGCGGTGTCGCTTGCCGCCGTATCATCCGTTCCTGGGTTCTGAGCCTCGCTAGCCTGCGCCAGCTGCGCTTCGGTCAGGACGAAAACAAGAACGTTGCTGCCCGTGCACTCCTTGCCGCACTCGGCCTCAACGCCATTGCCCGTGCGGAGCGTGAACTCTACATCCGTGCTAACTGCGACCTGATCGAATCCTCCGCCCCTGTCGTAACCCTCGACCAGCGTTTCGGTGAGAAGAAGCCCTTCGCACCCCTGACCGTTGAACACACCGACCAGCTGCTCCTCGAGGCTATCGAGAACGCCAAGAAGGCTGGCGTGGCTGACTGGAATGGCCAGACTTTCAACGTCGACGGCAACCCCATCATCATCAAGAACGCCACCGCGGAGGACGCTGAATAATATGACGAACCTCGGAATTCTCGCGAGGTTCCCGCTCGGCGTATACCAGGGCCACAAGGCGGACGGAAGCCCCGATGCCTTCCCCGACCCTGCCCGCTTGCAGGCCGCACTTCTCAGCGCGGCCGCGCAGGGACCTCACGCAATTATCGAAAAAGGGCAACTGGCCCCCTCGGAAGAATCTCTCAAGGCTCTCAAATGGCTTGAGGAGAACCCCCCGACCGGGCTACAGCTTCCCGACATGTGCCCCGTGTACCGCTCACCCAACAAGATGAGCCGATTTATGTACCGCGAGGTAGCGCGCTCCACCAAGGATGGGCGGCAGACCGAACGTCGCGCCGTATCCGACGGCTGGGCAGTATCCGACACCATTGGCTGGCAGTACGACAAGGTGCCCGCAGACATCGCGGAAACCATCACCCAGCTCTGCGGCGAAGTACCTTCCCTCGGAGAAGCCAGCAGCTTCACCGCCCTCTACACCGGAGACGTGGAACCCACCCACACCATCGACACTAAGTCGGGCCCCTTCGAAGCCGGCGGCATGCCCGTCCGCGTGCCCGTACCCGGTCGAATCGACGCGCTCATGCGTGCTCACTCAGAAGCGTACCCCGCCAAGGTTCCCACCAAGGCAGGCGACAAGACCGCAGCGAGCGACACGATGCGCCCCTCATCGGTACCCACCGCAGGTCTCGGATCCATTAAGTACCAGCCTGTGGAGGCTGAAACCTCCACTAGCCCCTGGGAATACTTGTGGCTCCTCGAAGTAGATGGTGAAGAGCTGAAGCCCGCACAGTACGTCAAGGCATGCTCCCTGCTGCACAAGGCTCTCGTAGCTGCCGCAGGATTCGGCGCGCCCAGCCTCATCACCGGCAAGTACCCCAAGGGGCACAAGCCCGCCAACAGCCTGGCGTTGCAGTACCTGCCTGCCCGCTACCTGCCCGACTATCTGCGTCGTGAGGTGAAGTCTCAGGGAGCCCTGCTCATCTTGGTCCCGACAAGTGCCCCGACCGATGAAGCTGTAGAACTCGGTATCGCACTCAGGAGCGTAGAAACCCTCTACGCTCAGGACTTCCCCCGACTGACCGTGAAGCTTCGCCAGAAGCGCCTGCCCGCGCAGGGGTTCTGGGATGCTCCCAAGACCGGGTACAAGCGCCTGTGGCGTACTCTCAGCGCGGCCGTTCCCGAATCGCGCGTTTTCAACCGCCCGAAGAAGGCTGAGACGAAGGCCTGGACCTTCGCAGACGCCGCTCTGCTTTCCATGGCCTACGTGTGGCGTGACAGCTTCGAAGCGCCCGAGGCTGAAACCTCACGCGAACGAATTCGTAGCTTGAGGGATCAGGTCGAGGAAACGGCTGAAGCCAAGGTTCTGGAAGCCCACCGTGTAACCCAGAACCCCGCCGCCTACGCCTACAAGCTGCCCCGCACTCTGCCCGCAGAGCCGTGGCGCGGCATCGTAGACCTCGGCAACCTAGCAACTGACACGACCCTCGTAGCCATCGGCCAGTCCCGCCACATGGGCGGCGGTCTGTTGGTTCCGTTTGACGTGCCCACCGAAGAATACGACCGTCACAAGAAGGAGGAAGAGCATGACTAGCCGCGCTACCACGCTGCCCTCCATCACTCGTGAAGAGTTCGGTGCCTTCTTTGCCGCGCTTGATGCCGCGCTTAACAGTGCACCTAACGAAGCACCCAAGGAAAAGCAAAAGCGCTACCCCTTCAGCTGGCAGGAAGAGGTACTCGACCACATTTGCGAGCACGGCGTATGGCCGGAACGTATTAACGCGCCGACCGGCTCCGGTAAGTCCTCCGTGGTGGATATCCACCTCTTCGCGAATGCGCTCGCCGCAGTTGGCGCCGCGCCGCGCGTTCCCCGTCGCCTCTGTGTGACCGTGGGACGTCGTGCGCTGGTCGATAGCCAGGCAACCCGAGCCGACAAGATTCTCGAATGTATGGAGAAGGCACTCGCTGATGAATCCGGCGAGCCCGGTATTCTGCGTAGGGTTGCGGAAGCTCTCCAGAGCTTCCAGACCCGCAACAACGAGAAGGGGAGCAAACCCTTCGAGACTGGTCACATCCGTGGCGAACTCTCGAACCGCAACCTGCCGGTCACCGACATTTCGGCCTGCGCAATCATCGCCGCAACCCCCGATATGTACGGTTCGCGAGCACTCTTCCGTGGCTACGGCAGCACTAAGGCTGCCCGCCCGCGTGAGACCGCTCTGCTGGCTATGGACACCGTCATGGTGCTCGACGAGGCACATATGAACCGTCAGCTGCTACACACCACTCAGCGTATTGCCGAGCTGCAGAAGCGCGAGGTCAACCTGGGTGTTCCCACCCTGCAGGTGGTTGAGACGACCGCTACTCCCTCCACTGAGGACAGCGAATCAACCACCTTGGGCGTTGACATTGAGGCCCTCGATAGCCCGAATGATGAAAAGCTGCGCGACCGTGTCTACTCGCATAAGGAACTGGTGCTCCGCCCCATCGATAAGTGGGATGGTAAGCCCGGTAACCCTGCGACCGTGAATGCCGCTGTGGACGCCATTATGGAGCGGCTTGCTCACCGTGAGGCGGGTAAAGGTTCGGAGGTAGCCCACACTGTCGGTTGTATTGTCAACCATGTGCGGACGGCTATCTCCATCAAGGAGGAACTCGCTAAGGATCTGGCAGAGGATGAGGTCCAGCTTCTCGTAGGACGCATGCGCCCCTCGGATCTGGAAAAGCTACAGAACAAGCACCGCGAGCTCTTCACTACCGAAGGCGATAAGTCCGTGAAGGTTGTTGTGGCCACCCAGACTCTCGAAGTCGGTATTGACGTTGACTTTGCTGACCTGGTGACCGAGCTGGCTCCGGCTTCCTCCTTGGCGCAGCGCTTCGGCCGTGTTAACCGTCTGGGTTGCCGTAAGGATTCTAAGGTCGTCGTTATTGAGCCTGCGAGCGGTGACTTGGTAAAGAAGGACGCGCCTCCCTACAAGGCGGTCGACCTGAGCAATGCGTATGGTTGGCTCGAAGCGCTCAACGGTGCTGAGAACCCGTCGGTGAACCCCGCCGCAATGGTCAAGAACCCGCCGGTACAGTCCTCCCCGGAGCGCCTGCTCTACCAGCGCCCGGAATGGCCTGACCTGCTGGAATTCTCGCGTACCGACGAGAATCCCTACGATGAGCCGGAACTTGACCTGTGGCTGCACGACTCCCTGGATGCAGAAACCGCAATGGGCGGTGTTATTGTGCGCGATAACCTGCCGAGCAACACTTCTGCCGCAATGGAGATTCTCAAGACCAGCTACTTTGCACCGAGCGACCGGGAAACCTTCCCCGCGAATCTAAAGATTCTCCAGGAGATTCTGGACTACCAGGATGAGCACGGCGTGAAGCCGCGTAAATTCCTTTACCGTCAGGGTGAAATTTCCCTGTGGCAAGATGCTGACCACGGTGATGAGAGTAACCAGTCGTTGGCCCCCGGTGACGTCCTGCTTCTTGACACGGGCAGTGTTCCGTTCACGAACCAAGGCATTGCCGTGACTCAGCGTGAGCTTCCCTCCACGAAGGACAAGCTGGAGACTGTGCCTTTCCTCAACGGCACCCTCTACGTGTACGAGAAGTGCGCGGACCGTGAGGAACGCTTCAGGAAATACCTGGGCCTCTCACCCGAAGAAGCAGCAGAATTGCTCGATAGCCAAGCTTTGGACGGCCAGAAGGTGATTGCTTCTGAACTTTCTACCGAGGCCGAGGACGGTCAAGAGGTTATCGCCTGGTACGCCGACGTGACCGACGACGAAGAGTCTGTTGAAGGTTCCGATATTGCTCAGGAGTTGGTGCTGGCTGGTCCCGTTCTTCTGGACGACCACCAGAACGATGTTGCTGAGCGTACACGCCAGCTTGCCGAGAACCTCGGCCTGGCACCGGAATTCTCGGAGGTACTGGAACTGGCTGCAAAGTACCACGACGAAGGCAAACGCGACCTGCGCTTCCAGCAGATGCTAGGTGCAGACCCGGATGCGGACGCTCTTGCAAAGAGCGGCCACCGTTCCGTAGCAGAGGCGTACCGCGCCCGTAGCCGTAGCGCCCTGCCGAGGGGCTGGCGTCACGAGCAGCTGTCTGCGCTCATGGTTGCGGCCTCCCCCGAAAAGGTGGGGGAGCACCGCGACCTGGTATTGCGCATCATTGGCTGCAGTCACGGTCACGGCCGGTTCTCCTTCGCTCATGACGCAGGCTTCCTGCTCAAGGAAGGCTACCTGCCCGAGGGAACGGACTACGAAGCGCTCAAGGAACAGGCGACCCGACTCTTCAACGACGGCTACTGGGACAACCTCATGGAGCAGACGAGCCGCACCTACGGCCCGTACGCTACCGCCTACCTTGAGGCCGTTGAGCGCGCAGCAGACGCCCAGATTTCACGGGAGGGACACTAATGGCAACGCTGACTATAGCCGGTGACTACACCTCGGCATTGACCCATTTTGCCCTCTACGGGCTGTCTCTGATGGTTGAGCAGAAACACCCCGGAACCGTCACTGTCGGTTGGTCTCAGGAGGGTCAGCCTCGCGCCCAGATGCATGCTGAAGGCGTGTCAGAAGAAGAAATTGCCGAGTGTGTGCACTCTTACGTTTCTTCCTTGGCCGCTGACGGTAGCTGGGTGAACGTCGACCAGTCCTACGGTGCGGGTAAGGAAACCGCTGTTTTCTCCCCGTTCTCACCGCGTATTCGCGGAATTGACGCAGAGAAGTACCCGGATGATTGGGCCTCTCACCAGAAGACCCGACAGGCTCATCTAGATGCGCTGACGGAACGTGACGACCTGCTGTCCCTTCTGTGGATTGCTGGCCTGGGTGAACCGGCATACTGGCGTTTTGAAGCCAAGGCCCCTCGCCCCGACCACGGCGCGTCTCGCTGGGAGATGAAGACCCGCAACAAGGGCCAGGAGTTCATTAAACACCGCTTGCGCCTGATGTGCGCGGACCTGGCCACCTGGGAACCTTCCGCGATGCTCAGCGGCATTACCGGGCAGACCCTGTACGACTCGCTGGATAATAAGCCGGACTCCCGAACCGGAACCGGTTTCACCGTCCCGCAGCCGACCGATACTGCGCTCGCCTTCTGCGCGCTGGTGGGTATTGCGAACTTCCCGGTGATTCACCAGATCCACCGGATTGGCATGACCCCCGGTGCGTACCCGTACAACGCTTTGCATCCGCGGCTCATGGTGCTTCCGGTATCCTCCGGAAGGGTTACGCCCGCCCGGCTGCGAACTGTGCTGCGCAGCCACCCCTACCGTAGGGTGGTTGACGAGGTCGGTAAGGCGATGGAACGCGGCTCTTTGAGCTCTGACATTTTCGTGTCCGAGCTGGCGGATGAGAAAGCGATCCTTCGTGAGAAGGGTGTTCAGGCGTTTGTTGCTTTCCCCATCGCGAAGGTGGGTAGTGACTCGGCTCCTGAGCGTCAGGTTCTGAAGGGTAGCGCGATTCCGCTGGGCTAACCTAGCCGCTTATCGAAGCTGGCAAATATGCCCGCACAATGCAGGGGAGGGGCCCTCCGGTTGAATGACCGGAGGGCCCCTCCCTACCTATTATGAGTGCCTACATATTGCTGGGTGGATATGCGGTAGCTGGTGCGCTAGGGAACCGCCCCTTACGCCACCGCCACGGTACCCTTGGCTGCGGTACCATTTCGGGTCCACAGCAGGAGCGCCGCCACGCTGTTGATGATGTAGAAGATGTACTTGCCGACGTTCGCGAAGTTGCCCTGAGTCAGCGCCTTGATGCACTGCACGGTGTTGTACAGGAACCAGAATTGCCACTGCATCGTGAGCTTGAGCGCGTTCAGAATGTTTGCTGACAGGGACAGGCCAAACACTACGGTCGTGATCCAGAACAGGAACGAGGTCTTGCCGCCGTAACCGACATAGTTCGCAATCAGGGAGAACGCGAACGAACCGGCCACAATACCACCAATAATCAGCTGCCCCTTCGTGCCGGTCAGTGGTTCCATTGCCTTGCCGCGTTCGGAGTTCTGCCACCTACGAATTGCGAAGGTGTACACGATAAAGGTCACCGGGTAGGTGATGATTGCTGCCTTATTGCCCAGAATATAGTCAATCGCGCCAGACAGCGCCGTGTTAATAATGCCGAGCACGTTGCCGACGTTTGAGAGGCGGCCGGTCAGGCGGGTAGACATCATTGAAATACCCACGTTAATCACGGAAATCAAGCCGAGGGGGATGAAGCTCGTGATCGGGCCCCAGTCAACGTACTTGGCGAGGTTGGTGCTCAGGTATCCTGAGGCGATTGCGATGGCGATAACCAGTGCTACGCCGAAAAGGTCGGCGTACTTAGACTTGGCGAAAAAGAGGAGAGCCTTCTCGTATGAGAATTCCTTGGCCTCCATGGGTAACTCCTTTGTTGAGGATATAGAAACAGTGATAGGGTACCAATAACAATAACTCTTTGAAAAGGATTTGAACCGGCGTGTCACACATAAAACATCAGAAACCCACTGACTCCGCATCTTGATACAAAGAAAACCCTGTGCCCCTCCAGACCCCATACCAACTTCCGGCAAACCTTGCCCCGGCAACCGAGGAAACTAAAGGCCGGCGCCTCGTTATTCAGCGTGCCACCATCACTGAAACCGGTATGACCGTGAACTACACTGCACACGGTCTGCGCGAATTCCTTAGCGAAGGCACCACTCTGACCGTACGCCACGGCTACATTCGTAACGACTCTTTCGAAACCCTCCGCTCCTGGCCGCTCACCCCCGAATTTGACGGTGACGCTGACAGCTTCAGCGGTAGCGACCAGTTCCCCATCGAGCTGATGCAGGGTGAGGGCGTTGATTACGCCCTGCGGCTGGATATTTGCTCCGACCCGTGGGGTCAGGAGGTTACCCACCAGATTGCTGCGCGTGTTCCCTTGGCTGAGACTAAGACCTGAAGACTTCTTTCGAGGATATTCCGGATAGCCACCCGTTCGCTGAGGATATCAGCATGGCGAACCAGAAGAAGTGGCTGATGCCGAACCCGCAGACTGGCGCGTTTGAGCCGGACTGCCATGTGCCCCATGAGGAGCTTATTGCTCTGCTGAACCACGCTGCAGGTCACGCTGGTGTGAGCGAAAACTCTGAGGTTGCCCCCTTCGCGGGTGCGGCAGGCCGTCCGACCGCGAATGCGCTGCACTGGGCTCGTGACCACAAGATCACCGAGCCGCTCACTGGTGGCGACAAGATTGACCCGACCGCACCGGTTTCTCACGAGGAGCTGGCGGCTGTGCTGTTCCAGTACAACGCGGAGGTTCAGCTGACTGAAATGAACGAGGCTGCTGGTTCTCGTTTTCGCGACGTGCTCGGTGCCGGTACTCTGCACCGTTACGTTGCGTGGGCTGGCGCGAACGACATCGTGCTGGATTCTTCGGGCGTGTTCAACCCGACCGCACCGGTTTCTCATGAGGAGCTGGCTCGTTTCATTCGCCGCTACAAGCTGCAGAACCTGCTGTTCACTGACTTCTCGTATGTCTCCTAATTTTTAGTCACCTCGGCACCGTGTGTTGGGGTGTGTGGAACCCCCGTCTTCTGGCTTTTGCTGGAGGCGGGGGTTTTGCCATGCCCCGTATTGCCGCTCATCGCGGAGTTTTAGTGACAGGCTGTGCCTGGCATATGAAATTTTGCGTTATATATGCCTAAAATCTTGCAAAATCCTGTGCGCTAAGTAAGTATTACCTAGAAGGTAAGTTAAAGTTTGCCTTACTTAATACTGTGTGAAGACTAGTTTCCTTCCTCGTGGGCCCACGAAACCCATAGCAAAGAGTAGGAAAATCACGGCACCTCACCACCTGTCGGTGGCGGAGAGACGCACCTTTACACACACCCACGAAAAAAAGGACATACATATGAAGCTCGCATCAAGCAAGGCATTCAAGGGCCTCGCCGTTGGATCGCTGGCACTGGCAATTTCCGGCGTTGCCACCATCCCCGCATCGTTCGCGGCAGAATCCACCCGGGCAGCAAGCCAGAGCAGCGACGCTCGCACCATCACCGACAAGGCGATGGCAAAGATCACCCAGGGCCTGCCCGGTCAGTTCCAGGTCGCATACTCCAAGAAGACAAACAAGATTTGGGTTGCTGGCACTGCAGACCGCGACGAGCACGTTTCCACTATCGCTCGCATTGACGCAAACTCCCTGAAGATTGAGGCAGTTGCCGAGCTGCCCATTATCAAGGGGGACTCGGGCTACTCCTACGAGGGTGCGTACGGTATCACCGTCGATGACGAGGAAGGTACCGTGTGGGTGACCAGCACCCGCGATAACTCCGTTGCCGTATACGATCAGGCGACCATGAAGCAGCTGTGGACCAATGCGGGTCTGAGCAAGGACGACCCGAACTGGATCGAGCACCCCCGCGAGGTGCGTGTCGATCACGAGTCGGGTAAGGCTTTCGTGACCGGTCGCTTCTTTGTCTCGGCTATCGATCTGAAGACTAAGAAGGTCGAGAAGATTCAGCTTGAGGGCGCACCCGATGGCGGTACCCGCTACATCAGCATGAACATTCTGGTGGACGGCGGTAAGCTGTATGTTCCCGAGCGTACCGGCGGCAAGATTTTCGTCATCAACACCAAGACCTTCAAGGTCGAGAAGACCATCTCTGTGAAGGGCGATAAGGACGGCGATGTTCGCCCCTCCGACGTGGCTATTGACCACTCGCAGAACGAAATTTACGTCTCTTCGCAAGGCGTGAAGGGCGAGAACTCCGGTGTATCCGTGTACGATGCGACCACCCACGAGTTCAAGAAGTTCATCCCCTTCGGCACCCAGGCACTCGCACTGGACAACGACGAGGCGAACGACCTGGTGTACGTCTCTGACTTCGGCACCGGCAAGGTCGGTGTGATTGACGGCGGCGCAGCAGACAAGCTGATCGCCGAGGTCGCAATGAACGGCGGCAAGGCAAACGACCTGGTCGTACTGCCCAACGGTTCCGTTGTCGCTGTGGACAAGCAGGCTGGCGCAACCGCAACCGTGCCCTACGTCCTCGACGGCACCACCGGCACCGTCAGCACCTCCAGCCAGGTTACCAGCAAGCCCGGCAAGGACCGCCAGGGCAATGACGTACCCGCAAAGACCACCGACATTCAGGCGAACTCCATCCTGAAGTTCAAGGTCACCGCAACCGCAGGCGACAACTCTCAGGTCAAGCAGGTCACCCCCGAAACCCGCGAGTTCCAGGGCTACCCGGCAACCGCCACGAAGACCAAGGCAACCGACTCTACCACCCCCTCCACCGAGGCACACCGCACCGTGGATGCAAACGGTAGCGTTGCGAACATCATTCAGGGCCTGCCCGGCCAGTTCCAGGTTGGCTACTCCAAGAAGAACCACAAGCTGTTCGTACCCACCGTGGGTGCGCGCGGCGGCCTCGCTTCCTCCCTGGCACGCGTGGATGCAGATACCCTGAAGACTGAGGCATTCGCCGAGCTGCCCGTGAAGAAGAACGATAAGGGTCAGTACGGTTACACCTCCGCGTACGGCGTGACCGTTGATGACGTGGACGGCACCGTCTGGGTTACCAACACCATCGACAACTCCGTGGCAGTGTACGACCAGCAGACCCTCAAGCCCATCTGGACCAACGAGGGTGTGAAGAAAGACGACCCGAACTGGATCGAGCACCCCCGCTCCGTTCTGGTTGACCACGAGTCCGGCAAGGCGTTCGTGACCGGCCGCTTCTTCGTCTCCGCTATCGACCTGAAGACCAAGCAGGTTGAGAAGATTCAGCTCGAAGGCGCACCCGACGGTGGCACCCGCTACGTGAGCATGAACATGTTCCTGGGCGGCGGCAAGCTGTACGTTCCCGAGCGCACCGGTGGCAAGCTCTTCGTCGTGGACACTAAGACCTTCAAGGTTGAGAAGACCATCCAGACTCAGGGTGAGGACTCCACCGTTGAGGTTCGCCCCTCCGACGTTGCTGTGGACTACTCCCTGGGCGAAATCTACGTCTCTTCCCAGGGCGTGAAGGGTGTCAACTCCGGTATCTCCGTGTACGACCTGACCACCGGCGAGTTCAAGAAGTTCGTCAAGTTCGGCACCCAGGCGCTCGCCCTGGAGCATGACGAGGATCGCGACCTGGTGTACGTGGCTGACTTTGGCACCGGTAAGGTAGCTGTCTTCGACGGTCGCGCTGACGAGGTCATCGGCGAGGTCGAGATGAACGGCGCAGCCGCGAACGACGTGACCCTGCTCAAGGACGGCTCCGTGCTCGTCCTCGATAAGAAGGACCGCGACGAGAAGGTGACCCTGCCCTACGTGCTCAACGGCACCACCGGCGAAATCACCACCGCCAGCGAGTACACCACCCTGCCCACCAAGGACCGCCAGGGTAACGACGTTCCTGCATCGGTTCAGCAGCTGAAGTCTAACTCGATTCTGAAGTTCAAGGTTGGCGTGAAGGACACCGACGCGAGCGCAGCTCCTGTGGGTATCACCCCGACTTCGCTTCAGTTTGCGGGTTACCCGACGGTGACCGGTGTGAAGGCTGAGGAGCCGAAGCCAGCTGATCCGAAGGTTGAGGATAAGAAGTCTGACGCTAAGTCCGAGAACACCGCAGAGGCTAAGGATCAGACCTCCAAGGATCAGGCATCTCAGTCTGATTCTAAGCCTGACGCTAAGACCGGTGCACAGGACTCCAAGTCTGATTCCAACTCGGACTCCAAGCCTGTTCCGGATGCTGTGAAGGCTGATAAGTCCGGTTCGGCGGTGAAGAATGGCGGTTCCTCGGTCGCTAAGAGCGATGCTGGTTCCTCGCAGGCTGGCTCTTCGCGTGGTGCTTTGGCGAACACCGGTGCTAACGCTGTGCTGCCGCTGGTTGCTTTCGCTTCGGTGGCTCTGATCGCGGGTGCTGCTCTGGTGATGCGCCGTCGCAAGGCATAAGCGTGGCGTTTAGCTTTCGGGCTTAAATGCTCGATTCGATGTAACGCGTGAGAAGGCGGGTATTTTCTCTTTTGGATTCTTTGAATCTGGGGGAGGGGGTACCCGCCTTTTGTGTATCTGCTTGGGCTAATGCTGGATGGGTGGTTTGAAAGCATATTTATATATATGCACATGACTATAAAAATATAGGTTTTGAATGTCGAAAATGTGCGGCTCATGGTGAATGTTGCTGGCGCGCCTCACCTAAAATTTTAAATTAATATGTAAATATGAGAGCATCACAATACCCCTAGTTTCCAGGGTTTTCGCCCGCAAGGTCAAGGAAAACCCTGGAAACGAATCAACCTTCGAATGATGCTGAAGGCGAATTTGGGGGTCATTTATAAAAACACAAAACATGCCCACGTCGTTGCTTATTATTTTACGAGTAGAACACTGAGGATGAGAAGGTAAGTAAATTTATGTGTTACTACACTTCTGCTTTTCATGCCGTCGAATATGTCACCGCATATTCACGGGTGTCTTGTTAGCATTCGCCTGTGGCATGTGAGCACTTCCGTTATATATTTGAAGGATACACATTGAACCTCACTCCCTCCTCGGTTAAAGCATTGAAAGGGCTCGCCGTCGGCTCCTTCGCAGCACCGAACACCGCACACCAGATCAGCGCATCGTATCCTTCTACCGCAGCGCTGAGCCGCGTTGTTGACACATCCGCATCCATTGCCCAGATTACCCAGGGTCTGCCCGGTCAGTACCAGGTTGCCTACTCTAAGGAGATCAACAAGATCTGGATGGTCGGCGTGGGTGCACGCGATGACCTCGCCTCCACCATTGCTCGTGTCAATGCAGACACTCTTCAGATTGAAGAAGTGGCAGTGGTTCCTTTCGAGCTGGATAAGAACGGCGAATTTGGCTACATTTCTGCGTACGGCATCACTGTTGATGACGTGATCGGCACCGTGTGGGTTACTAATACCACCGACAACTCCCTGTCTGTGTTCGATCAGAACACCATGGAGTTGATTTGGACTAACCACGGCATTGCCGAGAGTGACCCTAACTGGATTGAGCACCCCCGCTCCGTGCTCGTGGATCACAACTCCGGCAAGGTGTTCGTCACCGGTCGCTACTACGTGTCCGCTATCGATATGAAGACCTACGAGGTCACCAAGCTGCAGCTCGAAGGCGCGCCCAATGGTGGCACCCGCTACGTTGGTATGAACATGACCGTTGATGGTGACAAGCTGTACGTGCCTGAGCGCACCGGCGGCAAGGTCTTCGTCATTAACACCCATACGTTTAAGACCGAGCAGGTTATCCGGACCCGCGCCGAGGATTCCACTGTTGAGGTTCGCCCCTCTGATGTCACTATTGACCACTCCGAGAACGAAATTTACGTCTCTTCCCAGGGGGTGGACGGCGTGAACTCCGGTATCTCCGTCTATGACCTGAGCACCGGTGAGTTTAAGAAGTTCGTCAAGTTCGGCACCCAGGCGCTGTCTATGGAGAACGATGAGGCACGCGACCTGGTGTACGTGACTGACTTCGGTACTGGCAAGATTGCTATCTTTGATGCGAAAACCGACCGTACTCCATCGTGAAGTTCTACGCTGAGGTTTCCAAGGGTGAGTTCACCTCCACCACGACCATTAACCCCGCTAAGATTCCTTTCCAGGGCTACCCGAATCAGGCTACCGCAGTGCTGATTGACCCCTCCCCTGAACTTCGCTGAGGGTGCCGTCGACATTACCCGACCGCGGGTGCGGAGGTAAGTGCGGTGGAGGTGCTGGACAGATGTCGGGGGAGCACCTGGCATAGCTGGAAAAGGGCCCATGCGGTGGGTTTTGCACCCAATGTAAAATATGTGACTCAATTCACTGCTCTTCGATTTGGTTGTTTTCGAGAACCTCTGTAAAGTTATATGTGTTGCCAGGGAGGCCTGGTAAAAGAGATTTAAATCTCACGGCCCCATCGTATAGCGGCCTAGTACTCCGCCCTCTCACGGCGGCAACACCGGTTCAAA